>CAKUKJ010000169.1 GCA_934662525.1 uncultured Coriobacteriales bacterium
GAACTACGCCGCTCCGACGACGGTCCCGGCTTCTCCCTGTACCTGCGGGCCCGCGGGTTCTACGGCGCGATCATCGCGGTGACCGACGGACCGGCCGTCGTGCTCGGCCTGAGCCTCGACGACCCGGACGCGTCGCCGCTTGTCGCGGCACAGGACGCCGTGCACATCGACTCCTCCGGTATGGACGCCTCCGAGGTCGTTCAAGCGGTGAACGACCTCATCGATTCCGCGCGTCGTCGGGAGGCCTAGAACCATGCCTTCCAACGAGTCTTCGCAGCCCGGGGCCAATGGCAAGAAGAAGTCCGACCGCTCCTCAGAGGAGAGGTTTTTCGACATGCCGGTCAAAGACTGGCCGGTGCGCGTGCGCTTTTTGAGCTGGATCGCCTATCGGGTCGTCCTGGCCTTCGGCAAGCTCTATTGGCGCTGGTCCGTTTCCGGCGCAAACCCCTTCTGCAAGGGCGGCCGGCCAGAGGGGCGCCTCGGCCGCGTCTTCATCTGCAACCACGCCTCGATGTTCGACCCGGCCTTCCTTGTGGCATACGCCGGCGTGCGCGGCGAGTGCCTGCGCCCCCTTTACAAAAGCGAGCTCGACGAGAACAAGTTCGTCTCTTGGTTCTTCTCTCGCGTGGGGGGGATGCCTATCAAGCGCGGCTCGGCCGACACGAAGGCCATCAAGCGTGCCATCGCCGCCTTGAAGCGCGGTGAGAACGTCCTCATCTTCCCCGAGGGAACGCGCGTGTGGGATCCCGACGCGCGCCCCGAGATCTTCGGCGGTTTTTCGCTCATCGCACTCATGTCTGGCGCGGATGTCGTTCCCGTCGCCATCGACGGCACGGAGCGCATCAACCCGAACAAGCGCTACAAGCTTCCGCGGCCTTCGCGCGTGCGCGTCGAGTTTGGCCAGCCCCTGTGCCTCGCCGACATGCCGGGGGCCGGGCGCAAGGAAAAGGCGGCCGCCCTTGAGGAAAAGGGCATGGAGCGCGTGTACGCCATGCGTCGCGAACTGCGAACCCAAATCTCGAAGTAACCTGACGCAGCGAGGGAGTGCAAGAACATGGCAGTTATCCAGACGGCTCGCTTTGCGGGGGCGTGCTACGGCGTGGAGCGTGCCCTGCGCATAGTGGAGGACTGCATCGACAAGAGCGGCGCCGTGTGCACGCTCGGTCCCCTTATCCACAACCCCTCAGTCGTCGGCGACCTGGCGGCGCGTGGGGTCGCCGCCATCGAGGACGTGCGCCAGGCCGCCCCTTCGGCGACGCTTGTCATTCGCAGCCACGGGGTCGTCCCCCAAGTCATCGAGGACGCCCGCCGTCTCGGGCTCGATGTGGTGGATGCCACATGTCCCCACGTGAAAAAGGCGCATGACGCCGCAGCCTGCCTGGCACAGGCAGGCTACCAGGTTCTTGTGCTGGGTGAGGCGGGCCATCCCGAGGTGGAGGGCATCCTGGCGAGAGCTGGGGCCGACGCCTATGTCGTCCCCAGCGTTGAAGACCTGACCGGCATACAGCTCAAGCGCCGCGTGGGCATCGTTGTGCAGACGACGCAGACCCAGGCGTTCCTCGATGCGGTCGTTGCCGCGCTGATGCCTCGTGTGCGCGAGCTGCGCGTGTTCAACACCATTTGCTCGGCCACGCTGCAGCGCCAAGACGCCGCCGCCGACCTTGCGCGACAGTCTGACGCCATGGTGGTGGTGGGCGGCAAGAATTCTGGGAACACGCGCAGGCTTTTCCTTGTCTGCCAGGAATTCTGTCCGAACACCCATCATATCGAGACGCCCGACGAGTTGGATCCCGCATGGTTCGAGGGAGCCGCCTCGATTGGGGTCACAGCAGGTGCGTCGACGCCTGCAGGGCAGGTAGACGGCGTGGTCCAGCGTTTGCGGGAGATATCGAATGGCTGAGCAGGCGGCACAGTACGAACCGTCGAGCAGGCTTCTCAAGGCGCAGGCCACGCTCCCCGGCACCCGCCGCGTGTGGCGCGGCGCCGTGGTCCTCGAGGTTGAACCCGGCAGCCCCGCCGCGCTTGAGGGCCTGGAACCGGGCATGATCGTGTCGCATGTAAACGGCTGCGAGCTGCGCGACATGATCGACTGGGATTGGGAGGCCGACGGTCCCGAGGTCGACCTCGAGGGCATCGCAAACCCCGACACGCCCGAGGAATTCGAGTTTGAGTGCCATCTCGAGCGCGACTGGGGCCAGGACTGGGGCATAACGTTCGACGGCGCGGTGTTCGACGGGATGCGCATCTGCCGCAACAACTGCCTGTTCTGCTTCATGAAGATGCTGCCGCGCGGCATGCGCCGCACCCTGTACATGCGCGACGACGACTACCGCCTGTCATTTCTCCAAGGCAACTTCGTCACGCTCACGAACCTGTCTGACGAAGACGTGGAGCGCATCGTTTCTCACGCCTTGTCACCCCTCAACGTCTCCCTGCATGCCGTGAGCCCCGATGTGCGCGCCCGCCTTATGGGCAAAAACGCCCAACGCGGCCTTGACGCCTTGGAACGGATTCTCGCAGGCGGCGTGGAGGTTCATGCCCAAATCGTCCTGTGCCCCAACGAGAACGACGGCGAGGAGCTTGTCAAAACGCTTGACTTCATCGAGGCTCGCCCGCTCATCACCTCGCTGGGCATCGTTCCCCTCGGCTTTACCCGCCACCAAGACACGTTCACCGAGTCGTTCAACGAACCGGCATGTGCCCGGGCCGTCATAGACGCCGTGCGTCCCTATCAGCTGCGCAGTCGCCGTCAGACGGGCAGGACGCGGTATCAGCTTGCCGACGAGTTCTATCTCATGGCACGCGTTGACCCGCCCGTGGCCGAGGAGTACGACGGGTACCCCCAATATTATGACGGCATCGGCATGGTGCGTTCCTTCATGGACGAGGGCGCCGCGCTTGTGGCCGACGATTCCGCCATGGCCTGCGTGCGTGCCGCCGCCGAACGGCTTGAGGGGGCGGGAGAGCACGTGCTGCTGCTTTCGGGTTGTGCGAGCGCCCATGTGGTGCAGCGTTTTATCGACTCGCTGCCCACTGGGGGGTTCTGCCGCGTCCTGGCCGTGCAGAACGACTATTTCGGGGGCAACGTCAACGTTACGGGCCTTCTCTGCGCGTGCGACGTGCTTGCCCAACTGCCCGCAGATCTTTCCCATACCGTCGTATGGATTCCCGACATCATGCTCAACTCCGACCGCCTCACGCTTGACGGCATGGCGGACGATGAGCTTCTCGCCCAAATTGAGATGCGCGGGGGTCGGGGCTTTTTCGTGACCTCGGTGCCCCAGGGCATCAAGCGCGCGTTCGAAGCCCTCTGAGCGTGGTACCATTCGCATACGTATGTTTTTTCTCAAGGAGGTTCACCCATGACAAAGCCTGTCGTTGCAGTGGTGGGCAGGCCCAATGTGGGCAAGTCCACGTTTGTAAACCGCGTTTCCCAGCGCCCGGAGGCCATCGTTCATGAGACGCAGGGCGTCACCCGCGATAGGACGTTCCACGATTCGGACTGGAACGGCGTGGAGTTCCTGCTGTGCGACACCGGTGGCATCGAGGTCGGCGATTCGGAAGATGCGTTCCAAGGCAAGATTCGCGACCAGGCCGTGATGGCCATCAACGAGGCCGACGCCATCATCTTCCTTGTTGATGGCAAGACCGGCGTCACCGAGGAAGACGAGGCGGTAGCCCGTATTCTCAAGCGCACCGACAAGCCCGTGTTCCTTACCGTCAACAAGTGCGATTCCGTCCTGCAGGATTCGAACGCCTACGAGTTCTACAGCCTGGGCCTGGGCGACCCCTATCCCATCAGCGCCCAGCACGGCAACGGTGTGGGCGACGTCCTCGACGAGGTCGTGGCTCGTCTGCCCGAGCCTGCCGAGGACGAGGAGCTTGACGACGACGTCATCAATATCGCCATCGTCGGCCGCCCCAACGCCGGCAAGTCCTCGCTTCTCAACAGGCTGTGCGGCGAGCAGCGCTCCATCGTGAGCGACGTGGCCGGCACCACGCGCGACGCCGTTGACACCATGGTCGAGCACGACGGCACGACGTACCGGCTTATCGACACCGCCGGCATGCGCAAGCGCACGGTCGTTACCGAGGACCTTGAGTTCTACAGCTACCGCCGTGCCGAGCGTGCCATCGAGCGCGCCGACGTCGCCCTGCTCGTCATCGACTCCACCATCGGCGTCACGGAGCAGGACCAGCGCATCGCCGGTATGGCGCATAACGGCGGAACGGCCGTCGTGCTGCTGCTCAACAAGTGGGATCTCATCGACACCGCCGAGCGTCGCGAGGAGCTTGAGAACGACCTCGCGGAGCGGCTGCACTTCGTTTCCTATGCCCCCGTCGTGCGCATCTCCGCGCTCACGGGACGCTCGTGCCTGCGCGTGTGGGACGCGGTGAACGTTGCCGACGCCAACCATCGCAAGGTCATTCCCACGCCGCAGCTCAACAAGCTCCTTACGGAGATTCGCGAGTTCGGTCACACGGTGACGAAGGGCTCGAAGCGCCTCAAGATGAACTACATCACCCAGACGGGCAACAAGCCTCCCATCTTCACCATCTTTGTGAACATGCCCGAGCTCATCACTCCCAACTACGAGCACTTCCTTGAGAACCGCATCCGCGACAGGTTCGACCTCACGGGTACGCCCATCAGGTTCAAGTTCAAGCGGAAGGCCCAGTAAGCCGTCTTGCCTTTTCAAGCGCCCGTGTTTGGTATGTCGGCCGACGCGGGCGCTTCTGCCGTCCAGCCTATCTGCGAGGAGACTCCTCTCATCATGCCCGTGTATATGATGTGCGCTTTGTCATGCGTTGCCGCATATCTGCTTGGTGGCATCCCCTCGGCCTACATCATCGGCCGAGCGGTGGGCCATGTGGACATCCGCACCTTGGGCTCGGGCAACGTCGGCTCCACCAACGCGGCCCGCACGGTAGGTGCCAAGGCCGGCATTCTCACGCTTGTCTGCGACATCATGAAGGCTGTGGTCGCCGTCTTGTTGGGCCGCGTGCTCATCGGTCTTGTGGGTGCGGGCAGTTTTGAGGCCACGGCGCCGGGCGGCCCGTATGATTGGTGTGCGGCCCTCGTGTACCTGTCGACCATTTTGGGGCACATGTTTACCCCGTTTCTGCATTTCCACGGCGGCAAGGGCATAGCCTCGGGTTTTGGCGGCGCGGTGGTGCTGATGCCTTGGGTAGGCCTGAGCCTCTGGGTCCCGTTCTTGCTGTTTGCGGTCACGACGCGCTATGTGTCGTTGGGCAGCATCACCGGGGCCGTCTCACTTCCCGTTCTGGCCAACGTCTTCTATCATCCCTCGGCTGCCTTTACGGTTATCGTCTGCCTGGTGGCCGCGCTCGTCATCTGGGGGCACCGCACCAATATCAAGAAGCTTGCGCATGGCCAGGAGAGCAAATTCTCTGTCAAGAAGACGAAATAGGAGAGGCGTATGTCTCAGCGCGTATGCGTGGTCGGTGCAGGCTCTTGGGGCACCGCTGTTGCGGGCCACATGGGCAAGCAAGGTCACGAGGTGCGTCTTTGGTCGCATAACCCTGCCGTGGCGCAGTCGATAAACGAGAGCCATACCAACCCGACATATCTGCCGGCCTGCGTTCTAGGTGAAAATGTCTCTGCTGGCACCGATTTCGCCTGGTCCTTGGAGGGTGCCGATGCCGTTCTTTTCGTCGTCCCATCCAACCACCTGCGTTCGGTCGTCCATGACTGCCGCGCCCTTGTTGACCGCGACACGCGCGTCTGCGTGCTTACCAAGGGCATCGAGTACGGGTCGAACCTGCTCATGACAGAGGTCGTGGAAGACGAGCTCGGCAACCACGGGCGCATCGCCTGCTTGTCGGGCCCCAACCATGCCGAGGAGGTGTGCTTGGGGATGCCCGCCGGTGCCGTGGCC
>CAKUKJ010000170.1 GCA_934662525.1 uncultured Coriobacteriales bacterium
TTCGAGGCGCCCACGAGGCGCATGATGCCGATTTCATCGGAGCGCGCCATGATGGACAGGCGAATCGTGTTGTTGATGAACACGAAGGCCACAAACACGAGCAGGATGACCAGCGCCGCAGCCACGACGCGGATGCTGTTCGTAAGCGACAACAGCTTCTCGACCGTCTCGGCGCCGTACTGCACAGAGGCGGCGGGTGTGTCGGGCGCATCGCACACCGACAAGAACAGGTCGTCCTTCACAATCTGGCTGGCGACCGAATCGGCCATGCTCGCATCGGTCAGCTTGATGACGAGGGAGGCCGGGATGGGGTTGCGCCCGTCGAGCGCCTCCACGGCGTCGGCGGCGTTGGCCGACACCATGGTCTGGCGATACTCGGCCAGAGCCTCGTCCTTGCTCTTGTATGTGACCGTGTCAACGCCGTCCCATGAGGCGATGCGCGCCTCAAGGGAGTCGACGGCGGTTTGGTCGGCGTCGTCGGCAAGGAACGCCTGGATGGTGATGCGGCTCTCAACGTCTCCCACCACGTTGTTCACCATGGAGGACGCAATGGCGAACACGCCGATGATGAACAGCGACAGGAAGATGGTGATGACGGCGCCGAAGCTCGAGCCGAAGTTGCGCTTGAAGTGGTACCCCGCCTCGCGGACGGAATAGCCGAAGTTAAATGGCACCATAGTAACCGTAGCCTCCCTGCGCCTCGTCGCGCACGACAGAGCCGTTCTCCAAAGCGATGACGCGACGGCGCATCGAGTCGACCATCTCGCGGTCGTGCGTGGCGACGACGACCGTGGTGCCGGTGCGGTTGATGCGCTCCAGGAGCTTCATGATGCCCAGCGAGATGGCGGGGTCGAGATTGCCCGTGGGCTCGTCGCACACAAGCAGGGGCGGTCGGTTGACCATCGCGCGGGCGACGCTGACGCGCTGCTGCTCGCCGCCGGAGAGCTGGTCGGGCATCTTGTTCATCTTTTCCTCAAGGCCCACAAGGCGCAGCACCTCGGGCACCTGCACCTTGATGACGCTCTTGGGCTTGCCGATGGACTGCAGCGCGAACGCCACGTTCTCGTATGCCGTGCGGTTGGGCAGCAGTTTGTAGTCCTGGAAGACGCAGCCGATCTGACGGCGCAGATAAGGCACCTTGCGGTCGCGCAGGTTGGACAGATCTTGCCCGGCGACGTAGATGTGGCCCGCCGTGGGCTTGAGCTGGCGGATGATGGTCTTGATGAAGGTGGACTTGCCCGAGCCGGAATGACCCACGAGGAAGACGAAGTCGCCGGGCATGATGTCGAGCGAGATGTCGTTGAGGGCGGGCTTGTCGGGCTGGGCCGGGTAGACCAACGATACATGGCGCATCGCGATGGTGGGCGGCACGTTGCCATAGCCGGGGCGCTGCTGTGCGGCAGGCATACCGCCCCTTGTCCCCGCGGCAGGCCGGGCCGCCTGAGCGGGAGCGGCGCTTCCGAAGTGGTTAGCCACTTGTTGACTCCAATCACTTGCGCAGACCGGATGTGTCAAGAGAACGCATGTCTGCTTGCACGCACTGAGACGTACTTGCTTGAAATAGTACCAAACTATGACCCCGCTGATATGGAGAAGGGGTATCACGAGGCTGCTCGCACGGTTTATGCGCACCAAACACCTTGAAGTTGAAGGGGTTTTCAGACTGCGGACGCGCCTTCCGCAAACAAACCCGTAGACCCGCAGCTGGGCGCCCCTCACAAAAAGCCCCGCGCGCCGCCAAGGGCACACGGGGCTTGTACGAGGATGTTTGGCGGCACGAGAGCCGCAGGGGCTTTGCGTGCCGGGCCTAAGCCAGCAGCTCCTTGGCAGCCTTGACGATGGCGTCGGCGTCGCAGCCGTACTTGACGAGCAGCTCGCCCAGCTCGCCGGAGGTGCCGAAGACGTCCTGCGTGCCGACCATGCGCATGGGGCAAGGGTTGTGGCGCGCAAGCACGGAGGCGACGATGGAACCCAGGCCGCCGTTGACGCTGTGCTCCTCGCACGTCACGACGCGGCCAGTCTTGGCCGCACTGGCAAGAACGGTGGCCTCGTCGAGGGGCTTCACGCTGTAAGCGTCGATGACCTCGGCGGACACGCCTTGCTCGGCCAGCTTCTCGGCGGCCTTCAGCGCCTGGTCGACTTCGATGCCGCACGCCACCAGCGTGATGTCGGCACCCTCGCGCAGGACACGCGAGCCACCGAGCTGCATCTCAAAGCCGGGCTCGTAGACCTGGGGAACCTTGGCGCGGCCCATGCGCACGTACATGGGGCCGGGCGTGGCCGCAGCCAGGCGGATGGCGGCGCGGGCGCTCTCGTAGTCGGCGGGAACCAGAACGCGCATGTTAGGCAGGGCGTTCATGAGCGCGATGTCCTCGAGCATCTGGTGGCTGCCGCCGTCGGGGCCCACCGAAAGGCCCGCATGCGTGGGACACACCTTGACGTTGAGCTTGCCGTAGCACACCGTGTTGCGAATCTGGTCGTAGCAGCGGCCCGTGCCGAACACGGCAAAGGAGCCCGTGAAGGGTATGCGGCCCGTCAGGGACAGGCCTGCAGCCACGCCGATCATGTCGGCCTCGGCGATACCCACATCCACCAGGCGGGCGGGGTCATAGGCGCCGAGCTTCTTGGTGGTGGTGGAGCCGGCAAGGTCGGCGTCAACGGCAACGACGTCGAGACCGGCCTGGGCGAGTTCGACAAGCGTCTCGCCAAAAGCCTCGCGCGTAGCGCGGGCGGGAAGTGCGTTGGTCATACTGGATGCTCCTCGCTAGTCGTTAGGCCTGGGCGCAGGCGTCGATTTCAGCAAGCGCCTGGGCAAGCTCCTCGGCATTGGGGGCCTTGCCGTGCCAGCCTGCCTGGTCCTCCATGAACGAGACGCCCTTGCCCTTCACCGTGTGCAGGACGATGGCGACGGGGGCCTCGGAGGCGTTGGCGCAGGCGCACTCGAGGGCGGCCTGGCACTCCTCGACGTCGTTGCCGTCGCTGACCTCGATGACGCGCCAGCCGAACGCGGCGAACTTCGCGGCGATGTCCCCCAGGTCCACGACATCGGCCAGGTGGCCGTCGATCTGGAGGTTGTTGTTGTCCACGACGGCCACGAGGTTGGTGAGCTTGCGATGGGCGGCGAACATGGCGGCCTCCCACACCTGGCCCTCCTGCAACTCGCCGTCGCCCATGAGCACGAAGACCCGGCGCGGGTCGGCATCGGCCTTCGCGGCGTCGGCGAGCAGGCCCATGGCCATGCCGGCGCCGATGGACAGGCCCTGTCCGAGCGACCCGGTGGACACCTCGACGCCGGGGCACTTGTTCATGTCGGGATGGCCCTGAAGGTGGCTGCCGAGCTTGCGCAGCGTGGGAAGCCACTCGCGGGGGAAATAGCCGTCCTGTGCAAGGACCGCATAGAGAGCGGGAGCCGCGTGGCCCTTGGAGAGGACAAACCTGTCGCGCTCGGGATCGGCGGGATTGGCCGGGTCGTGGCGCAGCGTGCCGCCGAAGTACAGGGTCGCCACAAAGTCGGCAGCTGACAGCGAGCCGCCCGGATGACCCGAACCCGCCTCATGCAGCATGGTCACGATGTCGCGACGCATCTGTGTTGCCGCCGCGCGCACGCGTGCGACGTCGAACGTGGTGTTGCTCCCGCTCATTGGTTTGACGATCCTCCTAGGTCGGCCGCTATAAAACACGGCGTGCATGGTACCACGCCGACAAAACCCTCACCAAAGCAACGGGCCGACACGACGAGTTCTGCGAGAACGCCGTCGGGCCGGCCTGCGCATGTGCCGTTAGACTTCCTGCTGGCCCATGACGCGCCAACGGTGATAGGCGACGATGAAGGGGTCGAGGTCTCCGTCGGAGAGGACGTCCTCCACATTGCCCGTCTCGTAACCCGAGCGCAGGTCCTTCACCATCTGATAGGGATAGAGCACGTAGCTGCGAATCTGGTTGCCAAAGCCGATGGCCGTCTTAGGCCCGCGCAAATCGGCCAGCTCGGCGTCGCGCTTCTCGCACTCAAGCTCGTACAGCTTGGCGCGGAGCACCTGGATGCAGAACGCCTTGTTCTGCAATTGGCTGCGCTCGTTTTGGCACGTCACGACAAAACCGGTGGGCAAGTGGGTCATGCGCACGGCGGAGTCGGTCGTGTTGACGCCCTGGCCGCCATGGCCGCTGGCATGGTAGACGTCGACGCGCACGTCGTTCATGTCGAGGTCGACCTCGATGTCGTCAGGCAAGACGGGCAACACCTCGACGCCGGCGAACGTCGTCTGGCGGCGGGCCTTGATGTCGGTGGGCGAGATGCGCACAAGGCGATGCACGCCGGCTTCGGCGCTGAGCATGCCGAAGACGTCCTTGCCGTGCACGGTGAACGTGGCGCGGTCAAGCCCGATGGCCTCTCCGGCGGGGGCGTCGTTGACCTCGACCTTCCAATGCTTGCGGTCGCAGTAGCGCAGGTACATCTTGAAAAGCATCTCGCACCAGTCCTGCGCCTCCAAGCCTCCCTGGCCGGGCTTGATGGTGACGATGGCGTCCCCGTGGTCGAACTTGCCCGTGAACCAGCTGGCAAGTTCAAGAGAGTCAAGCTTCTCCTCCAGCTGCCCGACGCACTCTGACGCGTAGGCCGACGTCTCCTCGTCGTCGGCCTCAAGCGCCAGCTCGTCGGCGCTCTGGGCCTCCTCGAGGAGCTCGACCGCAGCGTCGTAGTCCTTGACGTCCTCGCCCAAACGCGCAATCTCGCCCATGGTGCGCTGGGCAGCCTGGGGGTCGTCCCAAAACCCCGGGGCCGCGCTTGACTCCTGGAGCTCGGCGCGGGTGCGGCGCTTGAGGTCGATGGCCAGATAGCGCTTCACCTCATCGAGGCGGCCGCGCAGGGCCTCCAGTTGGGATGCGTGTGACTCGACCATGGCTTAGGCGTTCTTTCCGTGGCACTCTTTGTACTTCTTGCCGCTGCCGCAGGGGCAGGGGTCGTTGCGGCCCGTGCCCGCATAGGGATCCTCGTCCTTGGCGACATAGGGACGCACCCTGTCGCCGGCAGCCGCAGCCTGTTGCATGGCAGAAGCCCCCTGCGCGGCGCGGCGGGCAACGCCAGGAGCGCGGCGCTGCGGGGCGCGGTTGTCGCCGTCAACCTCGGCGGGGCCGGAGAACCGGGCCCCTGCGAGCATGTTGGGCGCCTGGGGAGCCTGGGGGGCGGCCCCGGATGTGGCAAGCTCCATGCGCAGGACCGTGCGCAGGAAGTCCTCATACATCGTGTCCACAAGGATGCCAAACGCCGCGTAGGCCTCTTCCTTGTACTCGACGAGCGGGTCTCGCTGACCGTAGCCGCGAAGACCGATGCCGGCCTTGAGGTAGTCCATTTCCTGGAGGTAGTTCATCCAACGCGTGTCGATGACGCGCAACATGACCTGACGCTCGAGAACGCGCGTGAGCTCAGGGCCAAGCGCCTGCGCCTTCTGCTCGTAGACGTCCTTCACCCATGTCACGACGGCGTCGCGGGACTCGTCGGCCTCCTGCGAGGCAACGAGGGCCGCAGCGTCGATCTCGTCTTTGCCCGTGAGCTGCTTGAGCCATGCGACAAGGCCCTCGACGTCCCAGTCGGCGGGGTCGGCGTTGTCGTCGATGAAGCGGGCGGCCTGGCGCTGCACGGTGTCCTCGAGCACGTCCTCGACATGCTCGGAGATGTCCTTGCCGTCGAGGATGAGGTTGCGCTCGCCATAGATGACCTGGCGCTGCTTGTTCATGACGTCGTCGTACTCAAGGACGTGCTTGCGGGCGGCGAAGTTCATGTCCTCGACCTTGCGCTGGGCGCTCTCAACCGACTTGGAGACGAGCTTGGCTTGGATGGGCATGTCGTCGGGCATGTTCATGCGCTGCATGAGACCCGCGATGCTCGCCATCTTGTCGC
>CAKUKJ010000171.1 GCA_934662525.1 uncultured Coriobacteriales bacterium
AGGTGTGCAAGGGCCCGCGCCACTTCGCCTCGGCCCTGACCTCCGACTGGAACTTCAGCTGGTCGGCAACGGTCGACCGCCCGCAGGTCTTCACCATTTGGGCCTCCGGCCCCGAGTGCTCCAACTACGACGAGTCGGGCCGCTCCATCGTGGACGAGGCGCTCAACGCCCCCACGTTCATCTCCGTGGACCCGCGTACCACCAACCTGGGCAAGGAGTCTGACATCCACCTGGCGCTCAAGGGCGGCACCGACACGCCGCTGGCCCTTGCCATGTGCGACGTCGTCATCAAGAACGACCTGGTGGACTGGCAGTTTGTGAAGCGCTGGACCAACGCGTGCTTCCTGGTGGTGGAGGACAAGGAGCCCAGCGGCCCCGAGCTTCCCCACATCTGGCACGGCCCCACGAACATCAAGACCACCCTGCTCACCCAGGCCGACCTCGAGGAAGACGGCAGCCCCTACAAGTACATGGTGTGGGACCAGGCCACCGAGTCGCTCAAGTGGTTCAACGCCAGTGCCGACCGTCGCGGCGCCGACCCGGACTGGGACCCCGTCACCGACGAAGAGTGCAACACGTGGGAGGGCGAGCAGCCCTGGAAGCGCTATGACGGCGACGGCCCCCAGGACGAGTGGTCGCGCCGCAACTTCGAGGGTACCGAGGCCGACACGGTGCAGTCTGAGTTCTCCCAGGGCTTCGTGCCCACGCTCGACGACTTCGAGGCCATCGACCCGGCCTGCTACGGGGAGTTCGAGGTGACCTTCAAGGACGGCTCCACCCACACCGCCGTGCCCGTGTGGCAGAAGTTCGCCGAGCGCTGCGAGGAGTACGCGCCTGAGGTCGCCGAGGGCATCACGGGCGTGCCTGCCGCCGACATCGAGAAGGCCGCCCTCATCTACGCCACGCGCGTCGATGAGCGCTGGGGCAACGGCGGCATCATGTACCAGCTGGGCGTGGAGCACCACGGCAACGGCGTGCAGAACTGCCGCGCCATCGAGATCCTGACCGCCATCACCGGCAACACCGACACCCCCGGCGGCCAGCGCGGCTCCACCAAGCTCGACATCAACTACATGGGCAACTTCGGCCTGGCCCCCTACGACCCCAACGCCGACCGCTCCTGCGACGGCACCAAGCGCCTCGGCGCCGACACGCACCCGCTGCTCAGCTGGTGGGGCATGTGGGCCAACTCCAACGACATCGCCAGGGCCGGCGCCACCGGCAAGCCCTACCCGCTCAAGGGCGCCATGTGCGGCGCAGGCGACTTCATGAGCATGGCCAACTCCACGCTCATGTGGGAGTGCCTGAAGCAGCTTGACTTCTTCTTCGACATCGACCTGTGGCACGCCCCCACCAGCGAGCTGGCCGACGTCATCCTGCCCGCCCGCCACTGGCTCGAGGTGCCGCTGCCCCGTCAGTCCCAGGGAGCCTCGGGCGCGCTCGGCGCCTGCGTGCCCGTGGTGGAGCCGCTCGCCGAGTCGCAGTACGACCCCACCATCGCCGAGATGCTCTACCAGCGCGCCGGCATCCAGTGGGGCTGGGACGCCGACAACCCCTATCCCACCATGGAGGAGCAGCTCGACTACGTCGTGCGCGAGGTCGCTCCCTCCTGGCAGGACTTCGTGCAGGAGTTCCAGGACAACGGCTGGTGGGACGTCAAGAAGATCCATCCCGACGACTGGGGCACCTACCGCCGCTTCATGACCGGCTTCCTCAAGAAGGACTACACGCAGACCCCCTCGGCGCAAAACGTCATCCCCGGATTCAACACGCCCACGCAGAAGCAGGAGATCTGGTCCACCATCATGGAGACGGCCCACGGCGCGGCCGCTGCCCTGCCCGGCTACGAGCCCAACCCCGACACCAAGGCCATGAACCCCGAGCTGTGGGAGGAGTACCCGCTCGAGTGCCTCACCGGCCGCCGCATCCCGGTGTACTTCCACTCCGAGCACAGGCAGCTGCCCTGGTGCCGCGAGGTCTGGCCCGTGCCCAAGATGGAGATCAACCCCGAGGACGCCGCGGAGCTGGGTATCGAGCAGGGCGACTGGTGCTGGATCGAGAACCCGCACGGCAAGATCCGTCAGACGGCCGACATCTTCCCCGGCGTGAAGAAGGGCACCATCAACTGCGAGCACTCCTGGTGGTATCCCGAGCTCTCCGCCCCCGAGCACGGCTGGCGCCTCTCTGCGGTGAACCAGCTCGTGAACAACGACATCTCCGACCCCTACTGCGGCTCCTCCGTGGTGCGCGGCTACCCGGTCAAGGTGTACAAGGCCACGGCCGACAACTCGCCGTTCGGCAACCCCGTGCCCTGCGACGACGACGGAACGCCCATCATCACCGATGCGACCGACCCGCGCCTGAAGGCTTGGGCCCCCGTGTACGAAGGAAGGGATGAGTAATGGCACGCCTTACTTTGGCGATCGACCTCAACCGCTGCATGAACTGCAAGGCCTGCAACGCCGCCTGCAAGGAGCAAAACGACGTGGGCATCGGCTACTTCTGGAACTGGGTGGACCGCAAGCAGTCCGACAAGTTGGAGGAAGACAACGGCGCCCCCAGCCATGACTTCTACTACCTGCCCATGCAGTGCCAGCACTGCGACAACCCCGAGTGCGTCACCGTGTGTCCCACGGGCGCCTCGATGAAGATGGACAACGGCACCGTGCAGATTGACAAGGACCAGTGCATCGGCTGCCAGGCATGCGTGGGCGCGTGCCCCTACGGCGTGCGCTACCTCAACGTCGAGAAGAACGTCGTGGAGAAGTGCACGCTGTGCGCCGAGCGCGTCGACGAGGGTGAGCTGCCTCAGTGCGTGCTCAACTGCGTGGGCATGGCCAAGTGGTTCGGCGACCTGGAGGAGGGCATCGAGAACTTCGACGGCCCGCTGGGCAAGAAGCTCGGCGAGTACGTGCAGCCCTTTGAGGAGGCCGACGTCCATCACCTGGCCGACTCGGGCAACGGCCCGTCGTTCGTGTACATCCTGCGCAACCACACCTGGCAGGAGTAGGTTCTGTAAGTGAGCGAGCGTGGTCGGGGCTGTCGGCTGTTCGCAGCCCCGACCATCCATGTTGCGGCCTTGTGCCTTGCAGCGGGCTTGCCCGCCGACCCCCGAACTGCGGGCGAGTCCGTTGCAGCGTACAAGAAGGAGAGAAGAGGGGAAGGTTCGTTATGAGCGACGAAACCAAGGTGACCAAGGTGGGCGAGGGGGAGATCGAGCGGTCCTATCAGCCTGCGACGCAGGACCCGGCCGCGCTTCTGCAAGACGCCCCCGATGTCGAGGGCAGGGCGGCCGGCGAGCGCATCGCCTCGCTGTATGAGCGCCTGCGCGGCTCGAGGCGGTTCCTCGACGGCATCCTGGAGTTTTGCCGTGATGAGCGCACTGAGGAGGAGGTTGCCGAGGAGGTCGCCCGCCTCAAGAAGCTTGAGTTCTGCATCTACACGGCCGACGTGCTGTGTTCCCACCTGGTGGATGCCGGCGCGCTCGTGCGCATCGAGCCTGCGGGGGAGGACGTGCGCGTCGTCGAGGTGGACGGCGTGCAATATCTGGAGCCCGCAGGCGATGGCACAGACGGGCAGGAGGGTGGCGGTGTCCGGGCGATTGTTCGCCTGAAGACGACCGCAGCCGGGCTCTCCGCACTTGATTGTGGGCATGACCTCGGTCGCTTCCAGGCTGTCCTGGCCGAAGACGCGGGCTACGAGAACATCTACCGCATCCTGCTCGACTGCTGCGCAAACGAGGGCGGCGCCACCGCCAAGGAGCTGGGCGACGCCGTGGACGGCCAGCCCGAGGTGCAGGAGCCGCGCCTGTACGCCTCGTACTTCTATGAGAAGCTTGCCGAGTGCGACCTCATCGCGTGGGCCGGCAAGGCGTGGGTTATCACCGAGTTGGGGCGTCGGGCGGTGGAATACTTGGATGGCGCGGAGCAGGCATAAGGCCCGCGCTGACGTGGAGAGATCGATAAAAGTTTGGGGGAGACTATGGTGGATGAGAGAATCGAGGGCGGTACGCTGGTGCCGGCTGAGCGCGAGGACCTGGCGCGGGCGCATGACCAGCGCGCTTGGATGTACGGCCTGCTTTCTCGTCTGTACCGCGTGGAGGTGGACCCGGTGTTCCTGAAGCAGCTGAGGGCTATGAAGTTTCCGGCTGCAACGGGCAACGACGCCATGGACAAGGGATATCGCCAGCTTGCGGGCTATCTGGCGCACACCGACGCCGGCACGCTCACCGAGCTCGCGGTGGACTACGTGTGCGCCTTCATCGGGCACGGCATCGACGGCCATGCGGCGGCCTACCCGTTTGAGAGCGTCTACCGTAGCGAGAAGCGCCTTCTGATGCAGGGCGCCCGCGACGAGGTGCTCGCGCTCTACCGCGCCGAGGGCATCGACAAGGCCGCCGACTGGAAAGACGGCGAGGACCATGTGGCCCTCGAGCTCGAGTTCATGAAGACGCTCGCCGAGCGTGCCGCCAAGGCCCTGCGCGAGGAGAACGACGCCGAGGCCGCCCGCCTGCTCGGCGTGCAGCATGCTTTCCTCGACGACCACCTGCGCAAGTGGCTCCCCACGTTCACCCGCGACATGGGCATCTTCGCCAAGACCGACCTCTACCTGGGCCTCGCCAACCTCACTTCCGGCTTCCTGCAGGTGGAAGAGGAGTTCATGGCCGAGGTTGCGTAAGGGCGGCTATCTCATTAAGGCCTGTGCGAACGGCCAGGGAGTCGCGGTCAGTCAAATGCCCGACTACACAGCGAACCTTCTCTTCCGCGAGGCAGACGAGCTTGCTGCAGCGTACTGTTGATGGTTTTGCGAGTCCCTCTTCCCTCCAGTCAAGCAGCTGCACCTCGCCCGGGAATTCTGGGCGGGGTGCATGACTTGTCACTTTGGCGAATGTGAGTTGGGCGTTTCCATTGCTCAACCCAACAATGATTGCGGGGCGAGGTTTGCTAACCTCCGGCTTATCTTCGTACGCAAACCGCACAACAACGATATCAAAGAGGCTAAGCATCGGCATACAGTGCGTCGTAGATGGCATCTTCGGGGTCGTCCCAGTCAGTTGGAAGAATGGGTTCTCCTGCTGTATTGAGCTTGGGCTCATACACCATTGCTTTGTTGATTGTTGGCGTAACTGGACCAGCCGAAAGGGCAAACGGGATTCCGTTGTTGCGTACGACTTGTCTGAGAAATATGTTGATAGCCGAGGTCATATCTAAGCCGAGATCGGCGAAAACGCGACGGGCCTGCTCTTTGATGGCCGGATCCGTCTTGCATGTGATAAGTGCTGTCGCTGATGACATATAACCTCCCTAGCCTGCCATTGGAATGTCATTATATAGCTAATGGATAGATTGAGGGAGATTGCAAGACTCGGTCGCTTGGTTCCCAGGGCTAGTCCACATGTATGTGCACGTAGGCAGACTCGGGGCTGTGGTCACCGGCGTCGTTGACGGAGCGCACGAGCAGCGCGTACTCGCCGGGCTGCTCGGGCGTCCAATCGAACGTCCAGGTAAGGTTCTGGTAGTCGTTCGTGTTTGGCGTGTCGTAGGTCGTCCAGTTCTGGCCGTCGTCGAGGGAGAATTGGATGGCCGAGATGGAATGGCCGAAGTCGTAGGCCGTGCCCTTGAGCGAGACGGTCTTGCCGACGCTGGTGTAGATGGGTGCGATCATGGGGTCTCCTTGAGGTCGTGTTGCGGTTGGTGCGAATCTTACCAGGCTCGGGCGAGTTCCTCGACGGTCTGGGCTTGGGCGATTTTGCCGAAGTCGGCGTCCTCGCCAAACCGATCTTCAAGCAGCACGGCCGTCTCCATCATGGCGTAGGAGCTCATGGCGAGGTCGGTTCGCAGATTTGCATCGGGGGCCGGCGATTCGGGCAGGCCGAG
>CAKUKJ010000172.1 GCA_934662525.1 uncultured Coriobacteriales bacterium
ACCGAAAGGGACACCGCCATGCCCAGCATCACCTGCGCGTCATAGGAGCGCCACCGTGGCGGCAACCATGTAGACGACCGTCGCGACCATGAAGACCCCCAACACAACAGCGTCGATGAACAGGGCCATCTCCAGGACGTCCTCGAAACCCATCCTCTCCCAGATGCGCCCCCTACGGCCTCGCGCGTTGCCCCTCATCGCTTCCCCCTCATGATTGGAGCCTCATGCCCGACGTCCCATGGATAGTCACGAACGTCATATCCGCCGCCGCAGCTTTCGGCGCCATGGCGGCGGCGTGCGTGGCGGGCAAGTCGTACCGGGCCGCCACGTCCCCGCACGTCATAGCTTACGTCTACGTCACGATGGATTATCCCCAGACCGCCATGCTGCGCGTGGAGAACATAGGGCAGGCGCCGGCCTATGGGGTTCGCGTCGAGGTCGACGCCTGCACGCTGAGCAGGCTTTCGGCATGCGCCCCGGCACTCGGGACGTTCACAGGCGCGCCGTGGCCTTTCCTGCCGCCGGGCGGGACGCGTGAGACGCTGCTTGGGAAGTGGGACGAGTTCGCGGCGGCGATGGGGAACCGCAAGGGCGACGCCACGGTCTCATACTCGGCGGCGGATGGCGGCAAGGAGTCAAGCGAGGCATTCCCCATGGAGTCGCGTTCGTTTATGGGAACGTCAACGCCCTACGAGGACGCCACGAACCACCTCGCGCGCATCGACGACTCCTTGCGAGACATCGCCAAGGCGCTCGGCAAGCGCCGCCCGTGACCCGACACCCCGCCCGAAAGGACGCGCATGATCTCGATAGACCCGCTCGACGTGCTGGACAGGTACGGCCTCCCCGCCGCCCTGGGCATCGCAGTCGTGTGCGCACTTGCTACAATCGCCTGGTACGCGTTCAAGACCAGGAAAGGGCGGATGATGACGCTTGCCGAGGAGTACGACCTATACGAGCGCGCGCTCGCGGACGCGAAGACCGACGAGGAGCGCGCCGAGCTTGAGGGCGTGCGCCGCTCGATAATCCGCCGCATGGCGGGCTGGCGGCCGCCGTTCCCGCTGTACGCCGTCGTGACGAACTGCCCGGTCGGCGTCGCCTGCGCGCTCATGCTCGCGGCGACCGTCATGCTCGGAGGGGACTTCTGGGCGGCCGTCAAATGGACGTTGCTCCTTGTCGGGGTCGAGACCCTGCTCAATCTCGCGGCCCTCGTCGCCATGCGCGGCCCCAGGCCGCCGAGGGGCAGGCACTTCAGGTAAGCGCCCCGACGTTCCACCCACGCGCGACGGGGCGGCCGCACCTGCGTCGGCGGCGATGTTTAAAAGGGAATGCAAGGTATTGTGCTTCGTTTATCGTTACGCTAAATTAATGGGGCGTATATGGGAATGAGACGAGAGAAAGACCGGCCCTCCCACTCGCTGGAGCTAGCGAAGCGCCTAGCGAGGGACGGGAAGCTGACCGTCAACAGGCGGGCGCGGGATTTCATAATGAACCGCCACGGGCGCAACGACACCGCCCGCTTCGTCGCCGGGCTTTTCGAGGCCGTCAGGCCGCAGGACTTCTACAAGTCCGTCGAGCTTGAGGTCATGCCGGGCTGCTGGGGCGACGTGTACCGGGGCGTCGAGTACGAGGGCGAGGAATGGTACGTGAAGTTCACGATACGAGAGGACGGCACCGCGTCGCTTTGCGTGCTGTCGGCGAACTGGGAAGGCTACCAGCATTAGGAGGCACACCATGAGGTGCATGGAATGCGGCGCGGAGATGCGCCGTACAGACGGGCCCATGACCGAGGAGTACCGGGGCGAGACGTTCACCGTCGACGGGATAGGCCGCTGGGTATGTGACGCCTGCGGCAACGACGAGATGGGCGTCGGCGAGGCCGAGCGGCTGTCTCGCGAGCTTGCGAGGGAGTATGCCCGCGCCCACGGCCTGCTCATGCCCGACGAGATCAAGAGGCTGCGAAACTCGCTCGGGCTCAAGCAGACGGAGTTTGAGAAGATGCTCGGCGTGTCCTCCCCCACGGTGAGCCGTTGGGAGACGGGGGCAATGCAGCAGTCCATGACCGCAAACAGGCTCATGCTGCTGCTGCGCGACTGCCCCGAGGCGGCGGAGACGCTGCTTGAGATGGCCGAGGTGCACAAGGCCCCCGTCGCCGTCCCGCTCGGGGCCGCGCCCGCAGGGCCCGCGCCCCGGCACGCGGGCGTGACGGCCGCAAGGTACTCGTTCGCGGCGTCCGCAAGAATGTGACGGGAGGTCTTGGAGATGCAGGAATACGTGTCGGGCACGAAGGTCGAGGCCGTCAGGGTCGTGGAATGCTCGCTGTGGGTCAGCCCGGACGGGCCCGGCGAGGCCATGTCCTCCGAGGCGAGCATAGAGATGGGGCGGCTCGTGCCGCTGCCCGTGCCCGCCGACGGCATCGCGGTGTATTCCACGACGGTCGGCATAACGGCGCAGCTCGTGGACGCCGACGGCGTGGGCACCCCAAGGGCGCGCGCGTCCGTCAGGCTTGCAGGCAATGTGGCCGTCAGCGCCGACGGGGCCGACCCGGCCCACTCGGCGAAGGTCGCGGCGGCGGGCACCATGTACCCGCAGGCCCAGGCATACCTCGCGATGCTCGCCTCGATGGCCCAGGTTGCCGGCTTCTCCACCCCCGTCGTGGAGCCGGAGGCGCTCGTCAGGGCCATCGACGCCGCCGCGCGGGGCTAGCCGGCCCCGGCGTGCTACAATCCCCTCGGCACGGCAGGGGAACCCTACGGGGCCCTGCCCAAACGGTCGCCTTCGGGCGGCCGTTTTTTTTGTTGTCCGCCCCCTCGTGTAGGCTTGCACGGTCATGCCGTTTCGTTGTTTGGGGGCGCGCCGTGGGCAAGCGCAAGAGGTCTTCGTGGGGCTGCGTGCAGCCCGTGCGCCCGGGCGTGTGGCGGCTGCGCTACAAGAGGGACGGGGAGCGCAAGTCCGAGACGTTCGAGGGCACCCGCCGCGAGGCAGACGACCGCATGGCGGCGCTTCGCGTGGAGTGTGGCAGCGGCCCCTCCAAGCGCCCCGTCACCGTGGGCGAGGCATATGAGAGGTACTACTGGCCGCGCGTGGAGGCGACGGCGGTGGACAACACGCGGGCGAACACGGCCAGCTCGTGGCGCGTGCACGTGGCCCCCAGGTGGGCGGGGACGGCCCTGCGCGACGTGAGGCCCGCAGATCTCCAGGAATGGCTCCTCACGCTCACCAGGTCGCAGGCGACCGCCGCTCTTCGCGTGATGCGCGGCGTGTTCCGCGAGGCCGCGCTGTACGAGGTCGCCGACCCCGCGCCCCTCTCCGTCTCGTTCCGCATGCCCGACAGGGTCGACTCCCCGCGCCCCCGCGACGTGGTGGCGTCCGCCGACATGCGGGCGTACTTCGCCGCCGCGCGCTCGTGCGGCCTGGGCGCGATGTTCGTGCTCGCGGCATGCTGCGGCCTGCGGGTGGGCGAGTCCCTGGGGCCGATGGTGGGCGAGGTCGAGCGCGACGGGCGCGCGTGCCCCACCGTCGCCCTGGTGCCCGTGCTGCGGCAGGTGAACGACGTCGGCGCGGTGGCGGTGCGCAAGGTCGCAGGCGGCGAGGTCGAGCGCCTCAAGACCCGCAGGAGCGCGCGCTGGGCTGCGGTCGCGGGAGAGTGGGCCGACGCGCTGCTAGCCTTGCAGGACGAGGCGGCGGCGCGCGGCGACGTGTGGCTCACCGACGACGGCCTGGGCGGCCCCGTCGCCCAGAGGGCGGCGCGCGACGTGTGGCGCGACGCGCTCAAGGGGGCGGGCCTGCCGTACATCCTGCTGAAGAACCTGCGGGCCACGTTCGCCACGCAGATGGACGAGCGGGAGGTGCCCGTCGAGCAGGTCGCGCGCCTCATGGGGCACACCACGCCAAACATCACGTTCGACGTGTACGAGCGCCCGGGCCGCGACAGGGCGGCCCAGATAGCCGCAAACTCCGTCACGCCCGGGCGCGCTTAGGACATCTTAGGACACGGGGCCTTTTTATAGGCCATCTACCAGGTATTTTATCTAGGCCCCTACTTCGCCACAATGTTCACAAGTTTACCCGGGATTGCCACGACCTTGACGACGTTCTTGCCCTCAAGCCACTTGGCGGCGGCTTCCTGGGCGACCTTGGCAAGCTCGTCCTTGTCCATCTCGCGCGGCACGTCCACATGCACGCGCACCTTGCCGCAAATCTGCACGGCAACCTCGACGACGTCGGCCTTGGCGGCCTCGGGGTCGTACTCGGGCCAGGCGGCGTTGTACACCGATCCCGTCTGATGCAGCTGCTCGTGCCAAAGCTCCTCGGCCCAGTGCGGGCAGATGGGAGCAAGGCAGCGCACGATGTCGCTTGCAGCCAGGAAGCACAGGGCCTTGTTGCGCTCCCCCGCCTCGACAGCCTTGAGGTAGTCATCGCTTGCGTTCACCATCTCCATGACGGCGGAGATGGCCGTGTTGAACTGGCTGCGGTCGAAATCCTCGGTGCACTTCATGACCGTGCGGTTGAGCTCGCGATAGAGGGTCTTGGCGGCTTCCGTGTCAAGCACGCCCGCGACCTGCCCCTCGCATGCCGTCTGCGCAAGCTGGCACACCGTGCGCCAGGAGCGCTTGAGGAAGCGGTTGCAGCCGGCGACGGCCTTGGGGTCCCAGTCGAAGTCCTTCTCGGGAGGGGCGATGAAGAGGATGGAGAGGCGCATCGTGTCGGCGCCGTACGGGTCGATGACCGAGCTGGGCGGCACGACGTTGCCCTTGGACTTGCTCATCGTCTCGCCGTTCTCGTCCTTCACCATGCCCTGGCACAGCAGGTTGGTGAAGGGTTCCTCGATGTCGCACAGACCCAGGTCGCGGCAGACCTTCGTCCAGAAGCGCGAGTAGAGCAGGTGCAGGATGGCGTGCTCGATGCCGCCGATGTAGTTGTCGACGGGCATCCAATGGTCGGCACGAGCCTTGTCGAAGGGCATCTCTGCGTTATGCGGGTCGGTGTAACGCAGATAGTACCAGCTTGAGCAGGTGAATGTGTCCATAGTGTCGGTCTCGCGACGGGCGGGCTTGCCGCACGCCGGGCACGTCGTCTCATAGAAGTCGCGGCACTCGGCAAGCGTCTCACCCGCGGCAAGGTCGAGGTTCTCGGGCAGCCTGACGGGCAGCTGGTCGGCCGGCACGGGAACGATGCCGCAGTCGGGGCAGTACACCATGGGGATGGGGTTGCCCCAATAGCGCTGGCGGGAGATGAGCCAGTCGCGCAGGCGGAAGTTCACCTTGCGACGGCCGGCACCCATGGCCTCGAGGTCGGCCACGATGGCAGCCTCGCCCTCGGAGTGCTTGCCGCCCACGAGGCCCGTGTACTTGCCCGACTGCACAAGGAAGCCCTCTGCGGTCATGGCCGCGTCCCAATCAACGCTCGTCACGACGCGGTTCTGCTCGCCCTTGAGCTGGGCATAGAGCGGGTCGTCCTCGCCCATAATGATGGGGATGATGGGCAGGTCATACTTCTTGGCGAACTCGAAGTCGCGCTGGTCGCCGCACGGAACTGCCATGACGGCGCCGGTGCCGTAGTCGGAGATGACGTAGTCGGCCACCCACACGGGAACCTTCACGCCGTTGATGGGGTTCACGACATAGCGGCCGGTGAACGCGCCGTGCTTCTCCAGGTCGCCCTGGGCGCGCTCGACGGCGGTGATCCTCTCGGCGACCTCGACGACCTCGCGCACGGCAGCCTCGTACTCAGTGCCCTCGACAAGCTCCATCAGGCCCTTGTACTCGGGCGCGAGCAGGAAGAACGAGCAGCCGAACAGCGTGTCGGCGCGCGTGGTGAAGACCGTGATCTTCTCGTCGGTGGGCTCGCCCGCCTTGTCGCAC
>CAKUKJ010000173.1 GCA_934662525.1 uncultured Coriobacteriales bacterium
GACCTCGCCCAGCGCGCGCACGAGGCCGGGATGGGCGTCCGACACGACGAGCCTCACCCCCGCGACGCCGCGCGCCCTGACGGCCCGGAGGAAGGCCAGCCAGGAGTCGTAGGGCTCGGTGTCCACGGCGGAGACCCCCAGTACCCTGCGCCACCCTCCCTCGTCGCAGCCGATGGCGGTGACCACGGCGGTGGAGGCGACGCGGCCCTCGCGGCGGCACTTGACGTAGGTGGCGTCCAGCCACACATAGGGCACGCGCGGGCCGGAGAGGTCGCGGCCCACCAGCTCGGACACGTCGGCGTCCAGGTCGCGGGCGATGGCGCTGACCTGGTCCTTGGAGAGCCTTGACACGCCCATCTTCTCGGCGACCCTCTGCACCTTGCGGGTCGAGGTGCCCGTGGCGTACATCTCGGCCGCGGCCGCCGCCAGGGCGCGGTCGACCCGCTGGTACCTCGTGATGACGTCCTCGGGGAAGAAGCTGCCCGAGCGCAGCTTGGGAACCCTGAGGGAGAGGTCGCCAACGCACGTCTTGAGCGAGCGGACCCTGTAGCCGTTCCTGGAGTTGCCGGTGGCCTCGCACACCTGGTCGGCCTCGGCGTCCATGACGCCGTTGGCGACGTCCTCGGCGAGCCTGCGGATGAGCTCCTGCAGGTTGATCGCCCCGTCCTCGAACCTGGGCATCGCGCACTGCTCCGGCAGGTTTTCTGCTATGCTTCCCATACGGCCTTCGTTCCTTTCCTCGAACCTGTAGTGTCGCGATTCCAGATTCTAGGGCGAAGGCCGCCCCACGTTCAGGGCCGATCAGAACGAGCGCTTACACCAACACTGATAATGAGACTGCGAAGCGGAGCGCCGTTTTTCCTGAGACAATGTTCGGGAAGCTCGCGCTTCAACGCAATGTTCTCGCGGCGGCGGCCTGACCCATACACCAACCGTCTTCCGAGCCCGGATTGACCTGGAAAAGACCCGTCGGCCGCCGCCGCGGGCATCCGGCGGCGGCCATGACCTTATAGGAGCATGGGCGCGGACCGAACCCTGGCAGGATTATTCTACGCCCCCGTCAGTGTTATGTCTGGCCGCCCGGCCGAGATGCCCAGACTTTCTCGGATTGGGGTGGCTTGCATGGAAACCGGCGTATCTTCCGTGGTCGCGGGGGTCGACACCCACAAGGACGCGCACGTGCTCTGCGTCATCGACGCCTTGGGAAGAAAGGTTCGCGAGGGGGCGTTCCCCGCGACGCCGAACGGGTACCGCGACTTGGCGAACGCTATCGGCGAGCCGGGAGCCTGCCTGGCCGTCGGCATCGAGGGGACGTGCTCGTTCGGCGCCGGGCTGGCCGCGCACCTGACGGGCTCGGGCTTCAACGTGGTGGAAGTCCTCAGGCCGAAGCGCGACAGACGCCGCAGGGGGACCAGCAAGAACGACTCCGTCGATGCGGAAAGGGCCGCCCGTGCGGCCATCGCCGGCGACGGGACCTCGATCCCGAAGTCGCGGGACGGCTGGGCCGAGGCCGCGAGGCCCGCGCTGCGCGCCAGGGAGATCCTGGTGCGCACCCAAACCCGGGTCATGAACGCGACGAAGGCCCTGATCAACACGGCGCCCGAACCGATACGGGGAAAATACTCCCGGCTCAACGGCAAGAAGCTCATGGATGCGCTGAAGCGCAGGAGGTCCGCCACGGGCGACGAGGCCCGCGATGCGCTGATGCTGTCGCTCTCGGCCCTCGCCGCGACGTGGCTCGATGCCGAATCAAAGGCAAGCGAGCTTGAGTCGGCTATAGAAAAGATAGTCCGCGAGAACGCGCCGGCCGTGCTCGAGGTCGACGGATGCGGGGCCCTGAGCGCGGCGGAGCTCGGAATCGCGGCGGGCGACAACCCCGGCCGCATGCGTTCCGAGGCCTCGTTCTCAATGCTGTGCGGCGCCAGCCCGATCGAGGCGTCCAGCGGCAAGACGAGCAGGCACAGGCTCAACCGGGGCGGCAACCGCCGGGCCAACCGCGCGCTGCACAGCATCGTTATAAGCAGGATGCGCAGCGACGAGAGGACCTCCGACTATATAGCGAAGCGCGCGGCCGAGGGCAAGAGCAAGCGCGAGGCGATGCGGTGCCTGAAGCGCTACGTCGCGCGGGAAATGTACAGAGCCCTGATGTCGCCGACCGCGACGCGACACGCCGCCGGCGCCTCCCTGGCCGCCAGGAGTAAGCGAGTCGGGCTTCTTCAGCGCGACGTCGCGGCAAGGTTGGGAGTCAAGGCTGAGGTTGTCAGCAGCATTGAGACCGAAAGGGCAAAGCACACGGCCGTGAGGGACTCGTACGAGGCGCTCCTCGACCGAATTGAACAGCAGAAAATCGGGGATTGACAACTATAGGAGCGTCATTTCCGACGCGATCTCCCGGCGTGCTATAAACTTGCATAACAATGAGTAAACAATCATAGAATATCGAATATTCAAGTTTCTCTTTTAAAATATTTAACATGTCTAACCAGCTATTTCGAACCCGTGGTGATAATTATCACCATAACTGTTAAGCTGGACATATTTGCAATGGTGACAATTGTCACCATAGGCGAACATATGGAGAAGTTGCGGCAGTCAGTCCCTCGGCCGGATGTATATTGAAATCAAGTAAACGAAATAGAACAATTCAGGTGAGCCACGCGTCGTGCCTATCGAGGCTCTGCTCATGGCTGCTTTGCCAGCGAGGGGCACGCCGCCTGGGGAGCGTGCCTTTCGCTGGCAGGGCATCCCTGCATCGAGCCGTCTTTCACCCGAGCGGCCGCAAGGCCGATGAGATTGGAGAGGTTGCATATGTTTGACCAGAACGTGCAGGAACAGGGCGTCACCCGCAGGGGCTTCGTGGGCTTGGCGGCCGCAGCCGCCGCCGGCATGGGGCTGGCCGGGGTGTGTGGGCCGGTCGTCAAGCCGGCGGGCGCGGATGAGGCCGGCGACGCCAACGCCGACGAGCAGTGGACGACCTTCCGCGAGGAGCGCGACCTTCTTGGCTCGGCCGACCCGGTGACGGTGCGCGTGGGCCTCATCATGGGGCCGCCCTCCATGGGCCTGTCGGAGTTCTTGCTCGACGCACAGGCCGGCAACTGCACCAACGACTTCCAGTTCACGCTCAACGGCGTGGACTACGTGGGCCTGTCGGCCGCGTTCAACCAGGGCGACTACGACATCTGCACGCTGCCCTCAAACATCGGCCCCGTGCTGTACAACAACCACGAGCTCAAGAACGAGTACCGCGTCATCTCGGTCAACAACCTGGGCGTGCTCTACGTCATCACGACCGACGCGTCCATCGCGAGTCTCGACGGCCTGGCGGGCCGCACCGTGTACGCCTACGGCGAGGGTGGCACCCCCGAGTACACCGTGGAGGCGCTGCTCAAGAAGACCGGCTACGACGGCTCGTTCAACCTGGAGTTCAAGTCCACGCCGTTCGAGATTCTCAACATGCTCATCGACGTGCCCAACACCATCGCCATCCTGCCCCAGCCCTTCGTGGCCCTGGCGCAGATGATGGTGACCGACCCGCTGTACGTGCCCATCGACATCACGGCCGAGTGGGACAAGGCCTTCGCCGACGACGGCTCGCAGGCGGTCACCACCACCACCATCGTGAACAAGCAGTTCCTGGAGGAGCACGAGCAGGCGGTGGTGGAGTACCTCACGCGCGCGGGCAGCTCGGTGGCGTGGAGCCAACAGAACATGGACGAGGCGGCCTCGCGCCAGGTTGACCTGGAGACCTTCCTCAACAACGACGTGGCGGCCGACGCCATGCCCTACATCGACATGGTGAACCTGGTGGGCGAGGAGATGCGCACGGCGCTCTCCGGCTTTGTGCGCGAGCTGTTCGATGCCAACCCCGACTCGGTGGGCGGCGCCATCCCCGGGGAGGACTTCTATTACCTGCCGCCCGTGGGCGCGGTGGAGAGCGTGGGGAGCGTGAAGGCGAGCTCCGCCGACGCCGGCGAGGCCGCTGCAGCCTCCGACGGGCAGCAGGGCTAGGCCATGCAGATAGCGGCGATGGCGGCCCTCGTGGGCCTGCCCGAGGAGAAAGTGGCGCAGATAGCGGCCATGGTGCGCGCCAACGGCATGCCCGACGCACAGATGGCGTCGATGATGGCGCTGGCGCAGAAGAAGGGCGTGACCCCCGAGCAGATTGGCGAGGTCATGGCCGACCTGGGCGTGGAGCGCGCCCAGGTGCGCCGCGTCATGGTGCAGCAGGGGCTCATGAGCGCGCAGGACGCCCAGGCCGAGGAGGAGGCGGAGCGCGAGGCCGCAGCGGCCCGCGCGCGCGACGAGCGCCGTGAGAAGGTGACGGGCTGGCTCAAGAAGGCGGGCGTCATCCTCTTCTGGCTCATCGTGTGGGAGGTGGCCGACCACCTGATAGACAACCGGCTGGTGCTGGCTGGCCCCATCCGCACCCTGCAGGCCCTGGCCGAGCAGGTGGTGAAGGGCGGCTTCTGGGCGATATGCGCGGCGTCGTTCGTGAGGATCGCGGCAGGCTTCTTCCTGTCGTTTTTCTGCGGCCTGCTGCTGGCGGTGGCGTCGTACCGCTGGCGGGTGCTGCGGGCGTTCGTGGAGCCGGTGGTGTCGCTTCTGCGCACCATCCCCGTGGTGTCGTTCATGATCATGCTGCTCATCTGGGTTGGCAACCAGATGCTTACCGTGTACCTGGCGTTCCTCATCGTGCTGCCCCTCATCTACACCAACACGCTCACCGGCCTGGAGAGCGTGGACAGGCAGATGCTGGAGATGGCGCGGGTGTGCGGCCTGTCCAAGTGGCGTACGTTCATGTACGTGTACCGCCCCGCGCTCATGCCGTTCCTCACGAGCAGTTGCAAGATCAGCCTGGGCATGAGCTGGAAGAGCGGCATCATGGCCGAGGTGCTGGCCACCCCCAAGCCCTCTATCGGCAAGGAGATGTCCACGGCGCGCACGTTCCTGGATACGCCCGACCTCTTTGCGTGGACGGTCGTGGTGATGCTCTTGAGCGTGGCGTTTGAGAAGGCGTTCCTGTGGCTGCTGCGCCGCATGGGCAGGCCCATGGGATGGGCGCTTGGAAAGAGGGGCGAGTGACGATGGCACTGTTTGGGAAGCGCGGCGGTCGTGGCGGCGCTGGGCGTGCGGGCTCCGCGACGACGGGAGACGCCGGGGCGCTGGCGAGGCTTGAGGGCATGGCGGCCCACGTGGCCGACGTGCGCCTGCGCGATGTGCGCAAGAGTTTCGACAGCCACGTGGTGCTCGACGACGTGTCGCTCACGCTGGCGGGCGGGGACAAGTACTGCCTCATGGCACCGTCGGGCTCGGGCAAGACGACGCTCATCCGCGTGCTGCTGGGCCTGGAGACGCACGACTCGGGCGCGATCGAGGGGCTGGCTGCGGGCCGCGTGTCGATGATGTTCCAGGAAGACCGCCTGTGCGAGGTGTTGAGCGCCGTGGAGAACGTGGCGCTTGTGCTGCCGGGCTCGGTCCTGCGGACCGACGTGGCCGCGATGCTGGCGGAGGTACTGCCGGCAGACGCGCTCGACAAGCCTGTCATGCAGCTGTCGGGCGGCATGCGCCGCCGCGTGTCGCTCGTGCGCGCCATGGCGTACCCCTCCGACGTGGTGGTGCTCGACGAGCCCTTCACGGGGCTGGACACTGCCACGCGCCGCCACGTGATCGACTTCGTGCTGCGCCACCTGGAGGGGCGCACGCTGCTCGTGGCCACCCACGGCGAGGACGACGCGCGCCTGCTGGGGGCCGAGGTCATACGCCTGGCCGAGGTGCAGGGCCCCGAGG
>CAKUKJ010000174.1 GCA_934662525.1 uncultured Coriobacteriales bacterium
GCGTCTTGAGGCGCCGGCCGGCATCCCTAGGGTTACACCCTAAGAGCAAACCACCCCTTTGAGGGGTGGTTTTGATTACGGCGTCGCTCGTGTGGGTGGCGCCGCCGATGGCGTCGACCTCGGCGGTCTGTGCGTCAAGGATGGCCTGCTCAAGCTGGGTGGCCGCCGCTCCGCCGATCGTGCTTGTCTCCGAGGATGCCTCGATGGCCACGTCGGTGATGGAGGAGGCGTCAAAGGTCATGGTCACCGTGACGTCGCCGCCAAAGCCGGGATATGTGGCCGAGTACGTTCCCGGAGTGTAGGACGCGGCCGTGGAGGCCTCGGTCGCAAGCGCGCGACCGGCGACCGAAGACACGCCTGCCACGGCGGCCAGCGCCGCCGCCCCGGCAACAACCTGACGGCGGGTTTGCATGTGTCCCATACTGTTCCCCTGTCACATAAGGAAACGGCGGCCATGAGGCCCGCGCTCGCCCCTTGCGAGACGCTTCCGCTCCCAGCAAGGCACCCCCGTGCCCCGCTGGTGCACACAATGCCCCCACAGACGGAGAGAGTCCAACGAAACCTCTTCATGGGGGCCATGCAAACCTGTCATGACGGCTTGAGAACCGATTCTTCCGCCTGGGCCACGTCGATGCCGCGCTCGGTGGACACGTCGCGGGCAACCTGCGCAAAAAGCTCCACTGCCGAGCAGACGTCCCCTTTACGCCAGACCATCGTGATCGGCAAAAGCCCCAAGCCCTCGATGCGTCTGAACGCGAGGCCGTCTTTGCAGAAAAACGCGCGGTCGGCGTTGCAGAACGAGACCGTGCGGCACTGGCCGCAACGGGCCAGGAGCCGGACGTCTTCAAGGCTGTCGTCCCATGTGACGGCAGACGAGTCCATGCCGAACCCCTCAGACAGCCAGCTGCGCATGGCGGCCCGATATTCGTCGGAGTGGGACGCGCGGAACATGCAGACCGTCGGCGCCGCAGCCGCCAGGTCGTCGCGCGTGGCGACATGTGGGAGCGCGAGCGGGTCGTCGGGCGACATCGCGAGGTAGACGCCGTTGTAGGCGACGACGCGCTGCTCGGCCCAAGCGTCGTGCTCGGGCATCGGCGCATGGGCGATGATGTAGGCGTCGAGCGCCCCGCTGCGGACTTGTACCGTCAGGTCCTCCGACGACGCGTCGGCGTCAGCTCCCCTCAAGACGACCTTCCTGCCCGTCTCGCTGGAAAAACGCCGCACGACCTCGGGGAAGTCCCCGGCCAGGCCAGCCCCGTAATAGCCGACTTTCACGGCCGACTCCCCTACCTCACGGCAGCGGCGCAGGTTTTGCTCGGCATGCTTGGTGCGCTCGACGATGGCTCGGGCGTCATCGAGAAATATGCGGCCCTCCGGTGTGAGCTCGACCCCACGGCTCTTGCGGTTGAGCAGCCGCACGCCCAACTCGCGCTCGAGGGCAGCCACCGCATGGCTGACCGTCGTCTGGACGACGTGGCAGGCCTGCGCCGCGCGGGTGAACCCGCCCATCTCGGCCACAGCGACGAAGTACTCGAGCTGCCGGATTTCCATACTCTCAAGCCCCCGTTATACAGAAGACGCGTGTCCCTTCGGAGCAGGCGCCCGCAGGCGCGGGACATATCAGCAAGCATGCATTGTAGCATGCGGGCGGTTGGGAGGATTGGGCTTTCGCTGCCCTGGGTGAGGCCTGGCGTTGATGCGTCGGGAATCCGAATCTGGCTGGGGGAGAATCCGGCTAAGGCAGGCTTGACAAACAGGCGATTGACATGGTGGACGCCATAGGCGCTGATTACAGGGAATTTTGATCCTAGTGCATTCTAGTGCCGCCGTATTGTCGGATTGCTATGCGTTGCCGCTTCGGTTGTTTTGGAAACGCTCGCGCATTCCTGGCGCTATCCCGCCTTGCCGAGAGCATCGCGAATGGCTCGACAGGCTAATTCGAGGTTCGGCATGCCACGGACGTGTTTGCCGATGTAGCCGGTCACCGCGACGGTGTCGGCGTGTCCGACGTACCTTCGATAGACAATGCCTGCCATGCCTTCAGCGGCGGTGATCAGGGGCGTGGGGAAGAGGGCCTCGCCGCGGGCCACGCATGCGTAGATGTGCAGGATGTCGTTGCTGCATGTTGTCGAGGCGGCCCGGAGCGGTTGCACCCATTCGACCGCGTCGTATCCACAGGTGTAGTACATGACTGGGTAGGGCAGCATGTCTTCGGGTGTCACCGAATCGAGTCTGGCGAGTGGGCAGTTTTCGCTCATGGCGATATAGAGCGGATGCCTCCCGAGGCGCTGCCCCTCGTCGAGCGTGTCCTGGATTGGCAGATGCGACGCGGCGACGTCGATGTTCCCGCTGCGCATTCGTCGAACGAGCTCTGTGTCGATCCAGCTATGAAGGCGGACGTCGATATCGGGATGGCATGACGCGAATTTGCGCAAGGGGACAGAGAAAAAGTCCGTCCAGGTCAAGGGGACGCCCACGGTGACTGTCGTGACGCGGTGCTCTTGGTGGACGGCACCTTCGAGTTCCTTAAAACCTTCCACTACGGGCAGGGCCTTTTCGACAAATTTCTTGCCCGCATCGGTGGGGTGAACCCCGTCACAAGTCCTGTTGAAAAGGGGGAATCCAAGCTCCGCTTCGAGACGCGACACTGATTTGCTCAGCGCGGCGCGAGAGACATAAAGCGCGTCTGCCGCATCTGTGAAGCTACCCTTCTGTGCGGTTGCGACGATGAACCTGAGCTGCTGGATGTCCATGGGCCCCTTCTTTCGGCGGTGCGCGGCCCAGAAAGGGCTTGCGGCTAGCCCATTATATCTGCGGATGGGACGTCGTGCCCTCAGATGAGAAAGGCGCCCCTCCTTCGAGGGACGCCTGGGTTTTATCGGGCTATTCGAGAAGTTTTGGCCCGTCTACTGCATGTCGGCGAAGTCCTGGGCAAGCAGGTAGGGGAAGGTCGTGCAGTTCATCGACAGGTTATGGCCGCAGATGCAGAAGTTGTACGTGTTGGCGTAGCAGTCGCCAACCATGACGCCGATATTGTAGAGGCCGGGGATGGGTTGGTCGTCGGCGTCGCAGACGCGCATGCTTGCATCGGTGCGCAGGCCGCCGGTTGACCCGAGCATGTTGGCGGTGCCCATGGTGATGCAGTAGCCGTAATAGACCCCAGACTCGGACTCGATGGGGATGAGGAGCTCGGGGTTTTTGTTGAAGTCGGGATCGTAACCGTCTGCGCAATACTGGTTGTACTGGGCGATGGTTGCCTCGGCCTGGTCTACGTCGATGCCGTCGAGCTGCTCGAGGACCTCGCGCACGGTCGCGCCTTGCACGTACGTGCCGTTTTCGGCGTTGGTCGCCCACTTGGCGGCTTCCTCCTCGGGGGTCGCGGTGCAATAGGCGGGGTACTGGATGCCGTCTTCGGGCAGCGGGATGGTGGCACCGAACGTGTTCCACTCCTCGTGCATGTCTGCGTACTCGGCAGGCCACACGTAATACACCTTGTGGTCGGTGCATTGGAGGGCGGCGATGGCGCTGTACGAACAGGGGATGTCCTCATTGGTGAAGCGCAGGCCCTGCTTGTTCAGGTTGATGATGTCGACGTTGCCAATCTCCTTGTAGTAGGGGCCGTCGAGGGAGTCGATGAGGCAGGCGTTGGGACTCTTCTGCCAGGCGGCACCGGCCCACAGGCCCATCCTTTGCCCGTCACCAGGCATGACGCCGCCGAACTGGAACGTCGCGTCGTAGTTCACGGGGTAGTCTTCCAGCATGCCGTTCTCGACAATCCAGGGGCAGTACTCCTGCATCATCTCGTGGTTCTGGGAGAAGTCGCCGGTGGCCAGGACGACGCCCTTCTTGCCCACATAGCGCTTGTAGGTGCCAGTGGGGTTCTGGTCGGCATCGAGCACCTGGGCGATGACGGACACAACGCGACCGTCGGCATCCTTTTCCAGGTACTCGGCCTTGGTACGCCAGTCGATGGGCGAGACCTCCTCGATCATGTGCTGGTAGAGGTCGTTGACCAGGCCTGCGCCCTGGAAGGCCCCGAAGTCAGTGGTCAGCGAGAAGATGCCGCCGTTTTCCTGCAGCAGACTTTCGTCGACGGTGATGAAGTTGTGAGAGGCGGGCTCGAAGTTGAACAGGTTGTCGGCGTCGTTATAGCCCTGTTCGAGAACGACCTTCAGGCCTGCGGCCTCTGCCTTTTCGATGAGCCAGTCCATGGCCTCGGTGTTGTTCTGAACCCACTTGCTCCACTTGATCTGGTCGACAAAGTAGGAGCCGCACATGACTTCCTGCTTCATGCGCAGGCCCAGCTTCGCGGTGGTGTAGTCGGTGATGCCGTAGTCGTGCTGGGTCTTCGTGTCGATGCCGTGGAAGGAGCCTCCGCGCTGGCAGTGGAACGAGCTGGCAGTGAACAGCTTGAAGTCAACGCCGAGCTCAGCGCAGCGTGCGCCTAGGCACAGGCCGGACACGCCTGCGCCGATGATGATGACGTCGGCCTCGACGGTCTCGCTCACCTGTTCCTCGGCGATGGGTTCGGGAGCTGCGTCGAGGGGAGTCGCCGCCTCGTTGGCCTTGGCGGCAACGGGAGCGCATGCCAGGGCTGCGGCGGCTCCGGTTGCGGCGGCTCCGGTGACGAAGCCGCGGCGAGACATGTTGGCGACAAGCTGGCTGTACATATGGACCTTCTTTCTCGATATCGGCGCGTCCCCTAGCGCGCCTTCGAGCGAAGTATCGCTTGCCTGGAGCTCACATGGCGGGGAATTGTTGTCTCGGGAGGCGTGACGAATGTTCACGCGGCTTGGCGGGTGTGCGGCCTCTGGATTGTTTGTCCGGACGCCTCCCGTCTTTAAGGGCCAGTGCTTCCATATGGAAGCAGAAGCTGGAGGGCTTGCCGTGAGCGTGCGCCGGCATCTTGTCAGACACCTTTTACGCCTGCCTGAGTGCGGCGTACTCTTCACAGGTCATGACGGCGGTGTGCGTGGGGGAGGCGAACTCCATCATGGCGGCCGCCATGTCCTCGTACTCCTCGGTCGATCCCGAGCAGGCGTCGGTGAGGTAGACGACGGGAGCCCCCGTGTCGATGGCGTCGATTGCCGTGGCGAGCACGCAGCACTCGCTCATGACGCCCGTGATGACGATGCGGCCGGCGCGCGCCATGAGGGACTTGGAGTCGGGGTTGCCGAACGACGAGTAGGTCGACTTGGAGTAAGGCGGGTACGTCTCAGCGTACGGCTTGAGCGCGTCCACTATCTCGTTGAGCCAGGCGTCCTCGTTCACCTCGGCGTTCACCGCGTTGTAGGTCACCCACGTGCCCACGGGGTTCTCCGGCGCCAGATACTCGGTGAAGACGACGTTGTCGCACACGCCGCCATCGATGAGAGCGGCGATGTTCTTTGCGCATGCGTTTGTCTTGGTGCAGGCCCAGCACTGGTCTTCGAGGTAGGCGTTCTGCATGTCCACGACGACGAGCACGTCGCCCAGGGTGCCGTCTGCGGCGAGGGCGAGCCCCTCGGGCAGGGCGAAGCCGGTCGCGGCCGGGAGGGCGGGGGAGGCCTCCTCGGCTTGGGCCGCCGTGGCAAGCGGGCCGGCGTTGAGGGCGAGGCCCGTGCCTGCGGCGAGCGCGGCGCCGGCCAGGCAGCCGACGGCTGCCCTGCGCGTCAGATCCGTCTTCTGCGCTCCGATGCAGGTGCGTGCGGGGGTGCATTCGCGGCGGACATGGTTCTCAAACATGGCGATCTCCCTTCGGGTCGTTCCATATATG
>CAKUKJ010000175.1 GCA_934662525.1 uncultured Coriobacteriales bacterium
ACTCCAAACCCGCTGGTGCGGCTCACTGAAACGCGAGTTCACCCGGTATCACACTGAAAACGTAGGAGGCGCGGTTTATGCCTCGGGACCCACTTCTGCGCCCAACTCGCCGAACAGTTCCATCTCGCAGGCCACAAACCCGCGCGTGACAAGGGCGAAGCCACGGTAGAAGTCCGTCGTGGCGCAGCGCTCCACGTCGCGGGTGAAGCCGGGCACCCAGGCGTCGATGTGGTCTTGCAGGAAATGCGACTGGTCGCGCAGCAGGTCCTGGGCCAGGGGCGTCTCGCCTGAGCGCAGCGCCTCAGCCGCACGCGTCGCCATCGCCTGCATGTACTCGAACTCGAGCGCCGCGTGGTCCTCGGGCTCGCGCCACCCCTCGTCCTTCTCAAGTCCGGCGGCACGGTAGCAGGCAAGCACCTCGTCGCGCGACTCCTGCATGAGCAGGTGCTTCTCGGAGCGATAGACGCTCTCGTAGGGATAGGCGGCGCTGGCGTGGTCGCCCGTGTAGCCGATGAATGCGCGCACGTAGTCTTTGGCAAGCTCGCGCACCATGTGCTCCCGGGGCTGCCCGAGGAACGACACGACCCTGCGATATCCCTCGTCCACCTCGTCGTTGCCGGTCCGGGCGGCATAGCGCGCGTCTTGCAGTTGGTCGAGCAGCGCCTCGTCGGCCTCCACGCGGTAGATGCGGCCAAGCAGGGCGTACATGTTCGCGCGGGCCTCGCAGGCTGCCGCAAGGTCGTTGCGTGCCTCATCGTCCAGCTCGCCGAGCGCGACTTCTCCCAACGTGCGGGGCGCGTGCGGAGCGTGTTCTGCCTGTTTGAGCGAGGCGATGAGCTCGGGGGTGGGCGTGAGCTGCGCCACCGCGCGGGGGTTGGGCGTGATGTCGAAGTTGGGGTTGATAACGCGGTTCTTGGTGCCTGCCTGCTTGTCCATGATAGGTCCTTGTCAGCCAGCGCATGTGCATGCGCGTCTCTTCTGCTTCTCTACATGTCGGCCTGCCGGCCAGGTTATGACTATCTGCTTGCCTGCTCCAGATATGCGCGGCCCACCTCGGTGATCTTCCACGAGCCGTCCCACTTCACGGCGCCGGCTTTCTCCAATCGCTCGGTGAAGTGCTGGGCAAAGAGGCGCGGAGACTGCACGAGTGGGTCTTTGTCCACGGCAGAGGAAAGAGCGGCGGTCGAGGTGCCGCCCTCGTCGGCGCACAGGTCGAGCACGCGCAGGTAAATGTCGAGATATGCCTCGTCGCCCTCAAGCAGGTCGCGAAGCTCGGCAGCGGGGTCGAAGCCTGCGAGCAGCTCAAGGCCGGCCTCGGTCGTGCGCCACAGGGTGGGGGAGTGCTTTGCGGGGCGCAGGTACTCCACGCCGTCGACGACCTCCACCTGCGGCTCGCTGCCCTCAGGTTGGGCGCCGGCGTCGGTCGCGTCGCCCTCGGCTTCCGTGTCTACAATCTCCAGCCCGCCCGCAGCCTCAAGCTGCGCTCCAAGCGAGGCACCGTCGTACACGCTTGCGTTGTGGGCCTGCAGCTCGGCGACGTATGCGTCCACCTCGCTCACCTCGCGCGGCTCGCGGCAATGGTCGAGTATGCCGAGGAGGATGTCGCGGCGTGTGGACATGCGGTCCATGAGTTTGGCAAGCGCCTCGTGCTGTGCGTCCTTGTCCTCGCCCGTCGCGACCGTACCCTGTGCCTTGGCCTGCGCGCCGACTCCTGCCATACCGGGTACCCATGTCACGCTTGCATGAACTCCCTCAGTGTCCAGCAGCTCGTCGTCCATTTGACTCTGGCAGTTCTGCTCCATATCCCATCAGCTCCCTTGCGTGTTTGCGATGAGCGAAATCCTATGGAAGCACCCTGCCTGAGTCACCCATACGGGCATATGGTTGGGCTATTGTTTTGTCTGGCTGTATATGAAAACAAGCAGCTCCTGGCGCGAATGCACGCCGAGTTTGGAGTAGATGTTGCGCATATGGTAGTTGAAGGTGCCCGGGGCTATGCACAGCTTGTCTTGAATCTGCGCGGTGGAGTCCCCGGCCGCCAAGAGCCTCAGCACGTCCGTCTCGCGGGGTGAGAGGTTGTAGCGCTCGGCTGCAAGGCCGACGCAGGCCGATGCCTGGCCGACTTGTTCCTCGCTTGCGTTGCCGCCAGCGACTGTGTTCAAGTGTGCCTGGGAGAAAGTTGCGCCGCCCGCCTGCATGCCGGAGCCCTGCGCGATAAGACTCATCGCATTGCCTGTCAAGGTCATATCGCGGGCAGAAGCACCCTCATCTCCCTCCACACCTGCGGCTCGTGTGTTGAGCTCCGGCCCGGTGCCGTTCTTTTTGCGAAGCAGCAGATAGGTGACCACAAGAGCCCCGATGACGACCTCTGACCCCGCAAGCAGGGCGGTGGCGGCCACCTGCATTGCCGCCCCTGTGCCCCAGGTATCGACGATAGCTCCAGCTAGAAGCCATCCCGCCATATCGGATAGCGCCATCGTCACGCGCGCAATCATAAACGTGCGTGCGCATGAGAAGTCAAAAAGCAAGGCGAACAGCACAGCCTCGAATACCAGCATGAGTTCGATGGAGGCGTTGCCTGTCGTGTAGAAAAGACCAGAAGCATCTTGTGAGGCAAAGCGAACATACGGCAGTGCGAAAACGACAAGAACCAGGAGAGGCACGACAAAAAGAGGGAGGAACGTCGACCTGTCCTCTTTGAGCATGATCCATCCCACGGCGGCAAGTACGATAACTGAGCTTGCAGAATAAAAAATCTGCTCGAATCGCACCTCTGCGTTGCTTAAGAGCGGCAAACATCCTGTTGAAAGCCCCAACAGCCCCACGGCAACAATGAGGATGGCATAAGCTTTGCGCGTGTGGCGTCTGCCGGGACCCTCGTTGGCCCCGTGCTTTGTGCTCATACCTGCTCCGTGATTGTCGGCATATATAAGAGATGCGCCGGAGGCGAGCGGCAGCAGCGTGGCAAGCATGAGCGCCATGGTGGGGAAGAGATATGACACTGCCAGGCATGCCACGAGCACGGCGGCAAGTATGAGCGTGAAGTTTGTGATGACTGCTCGCGCACGTGCCTTTCCGAAGACACTTGCCCAGTGCGCCGCCATGACGGCCGAGGTAGCACCTGTCATGATGCCGCCAGTGAGAACCAAACCGTTCACCAGGACGCCTGGAACAATGCCTATGGTGCATAGCGCGTAAAAGAGCGTGCCGACCGAGCACACAACGGGCGCCGCATAGCAGCCTGCTCTTGAGCGGGCAAACGCCATGAACGCATGAGTCTTCCAGATGCCGAATGCGAGTACGACGACCAGGCTCACCATCGAGTAAAAGTAGACGGGGTCAAGGGCGTTGTAGTCGCCTTCTTCGCGCCCCGCAAAGCCGGGCACCACGTTGTACATGAAGAGGCACAGCCATGCCAGATGGAAGGCGAAGCCCAGAAGCTCGGGGCGCACCGGTGAGCTCGAAGGGGAGCCGTCTTGCTGCATGGGGGTAAAACCCGCGCCGCCGACAGGTTGTGTCTGACTCATCCCTGATAATCCCTCTCCTGCAAAATAGCAGGTAAACAGCCTTCCAATATGTCAACCCATAAAGTCTTCCTTGTACTTTATGGGTATGCGCGTGGGCCAAATCATACACCAAACCATAGACGCGTGAGTTTTGCGGAGCGCAAACACAGGCAATCATTCTTCCTGTCCAAGCGGGCCGGCGGCGTTACGACGTGCGCCGCGCCCGGAAGCATTCTATGCAAGAGGAACGAAAGGGAGGAACATGGACATGCAGAAGAGCATGACGCGCCGCACGTTCGCCAAAGTGGCGGCCATCGCCGGCGCGGCTGCCGCCTTCGCAGGGGCGCCGCTTACGGCGCTTGCCGAGTCGGCGCTTCCGCTCGACAACGAGCTCGTCAAAACCGAGATGGGCGACCAGGGCGACGGCGTAAAGCTTGTGCGCACCTGCTGCCGCGCTTGCGGCAAGAACGAGTGCGGCGTCATCGTCACTGTCAAGGACGGCCGGGCCGTAAAGATCGAGGGTGACGCCGAGACGGCGTTCCACTCGATGGGCAACTCCTGCTCCAAGAGCCAGGCGTCGCTTCAGGCCTGCTACCACCCCAACCGCATCTACCATCCCATGAAGCGCACGAACCCCAAGGGTTCCACCGACCCGGGCTGGGTGCGCATCACGTGGGACGAGGCCTACGACACGATTGCCGAGAAGTTCCAGGAGCTCAAGGACAAGTACGGCGGAGAGTCCATGTTCTTCATGGGCGGTACGAGCCGCATCTGGACCCAGCACGCCTACGGCTCGTGGCTGCAGCTCGTGGGCTCGCCCAACGCGGTGACCGCCTGGCAGATCTGCAAGGGCCCGCGCCACATGGCCACCGAGATGGTCTCCGAGTTCGCCTATTCCTGGATGGCCACGACCGACCGCCCGCGCGTCTTCGTCTCTTGGGGCGGCGCCTCCGAGATTTCCAACTACGACGAGAGCTGCCGTGCCACGGTCGACATCGCCACGACCGCCGACGCCTACGTCTCGGTCGACCCGCGCCTGACCAACCTGGGCCACGAGGCCGACATCCACATGTACCTCAAGCCCGGCACCGACGGCGCTCTGGGTCTTGCTTGGGCGAACCTCATCATCCAGAACAAGCTTTACAAAGACCTCTACGTCAAGCGCTGGACTGACGCCCCCTTCCTCGTGGTCGACGGCATGGAGCCCTCCGGCGGCGTGCCCATTGACCACAAGATCGAGTGGGCCTCCGGCAAGCCCATGGCCACGCGCCTGCTCAAGGAGTGCGACCTGAAGGAAGACGGCTCGCCCATGCGCTTCATGGTGTGGGATGAGCTGGCCGGCACCGACGACGACCACCCCCTGCATGGCAACGACGAGTCGGGCCACCTCACCTACTTCGACGCCGAGACGGGTCTGTGGGAGAACGAGTCCGACGTGGTGTGGGACAAGTTCTACGACAACCCCCAGCCCAACCTGCCCAAGGGCGTCGTGCCCGGCCGCATCGCCGAGGAGAGCCCGTTCGACCCCGAGATCGACCCCGCCATCTACGGCGAGTACGAGGTTGTGCTCAAGGACGGCAAGACGTACCAGATGAAGCCCGTCTGGGAGCATTTCGCCGCCGAGGCCGCCAAGTACGACCTCGACACCGCCTCACAGATCACCGGCATTCCGGCCGACCAGATTGAGAATGCCTGCCTCACCTGGGCAACGCCCATCGACCCCTCCACGGGCTATGGCAACGGCGGACTTCAGTACATGCTCGCAGCCGAGCACGCCTGCAACGCCATCCAGAACAACCGCATCTTCGACGCGCTTGTGGGTATTACGGGCAACTTCGACACGCCTGCCGGCAACCGCGGTCCCTCGCTGGGCCTGTACGCGGGCGTTGACGACGCCCAGCCCACGATTACCTCCGGCCACTACGAAGGTATCGACTGGAGCCTGTGGACCGACAAGATCGTCGGCGTCGAGAAGATTCCGACGCTGGGCTGGTGGCAGCAGTGGGCCGACGCCAACGCGATCGCCGACGCCATGCTCACGGGCGACCCCTATCCCGTGCGCGGTGGCCTGTGCGAGGCTTCGGGCTTCATGAACCAGGGCAACTCCCTCAAGTACTGGGACGCCCTCAACTCGCTGGACTTCTTCGTGGTTCAGGATCTGTGGAAGACCCCCACGGTGGGCGCCGCCGACATCGTGCTGCCCGTGCTGCACTGGCT
>CAKUKJ010000176.1 GCA_934662525.1 uncultured Coriobacteriales bacterium
CGCTCGAGCGGCGCCGGCGCTCCTCGGAGAGGCCAGTCAGGGTGGTCCGGCTCCTGGGAGGGCTCCGGGAGCACCTCCGCTTCTTCCATACCGTCGATCTGGCGATCTCGCGGACGCGGAGCATCGCCTCGACGTGGAGACGGACCGCGGGCGCGCCACGCTCACGCTGGACGCGCGGCTCACCGTCTCCTGCGTACGCGGATCCGAGGATCCCATCGCGGGCTGGGCGAGCAGCGGCTATCACCGCCGCGAGCCGGCGTGGACGGTCTCCGCCGGCACGACCCTCACGGGCAACGCCAACATGGGGCCCGACTACAACACCCTGCCTGGATACCAGCTCGGATATCCCGAAGACGACCAGGCGAAGACCGTCCTCATCCAGGCTACCGCCATTCAGGGCGCGATATCCGACATGGGCGTGCGCTACAACATGGGCCCCTACTCGTTCGGCGCGCAGCAGCGCGTGCTCACGCCCGACGCCGTGGTGCGCTCCAAGTCGGGCATCTGCATAGAGACGGCGCTCCTCGTGGCCTCGGTTCTGCAGTCGGCCGACATGCACCCCATGGTGCTCATCCTGCCGGGCCATGCCCAGGTGGCGCTTGAGACGTGGGAGGGCAGTGGGCAGTATGTGCTGCTTGAGACGACGCTCCTTCCCTTCACGGGGGCAGACGGCCAGGTCATGCAGTACATAACGACGATGTCAAACGACGAGTGGAACGCCTATCTGGCCGACGACGGCACCTATGTCATCGACTGCGACCTGGCCTCTACGTTGGGAATCAGGGGACTGGCGCTCTAGGGGGCGCGGGGCCTCTCTAGAGCGTGTCAATCATCCATTTGGGCGAGGAGCTTCCAGAGCCCTCCCTTGTCGTCGAACTCTCGCACGACATCGCCGTCCACCAGGTTGTGCGCGTTGAACGTGACCGAGACAACGCTGCCGTCGCTCATCGTGAAGATGAGGTTGTCGTCGTAGTCGGCGGCCCGCATGTCGGTGACCTCGCCAGCCTCGCCTTGCAGATAGGCCTCGTAGATTTGTTGGGCGAGGCGTGGGCTCTTAACCGTGTGGATTTGCACGGTCTCATGCAGCTCCTGGTGTTCCACGGCGACGGCTTGCACGTCGGTGCTTGCGGCGCCTGAGCCTGCGTCGAGCTTGTTGATGGCAGGCCCGCTCGAATCCCCGCCATCGCCCGCCATGCCGCCCGTTTCTTCCATCGAGCAGCCTGCAAGCGCCCCGACAAGCGCCAGCCCGGCCAGGAAGGTGCTTGCAAGCGGCGGGAACGTGCACCGTGTCGTCCCTGCGTCTCTTTTCATCTCATCCCCCTATTCCACGACGGGCATCTCGAAGCGCTCGAATGCCTCGACCATCTTCTTGTGGCGCAGCACGAAGTGCACGGCGGGGGAGGTGTTTTTGGAGACGAGGGCCCAGCATCCCGGCCGCACGGTGATTTGAATGTTTCGAAAGCCCAGGTCGGGCATCCAATCGAGATGCCAGTTGGGGTGTGCGTCGGCAAACTCCTCGGCCTGCGCCACATGTTTGCGGTACGTCTCGAGCCCATAGGGCACGCTTTGGTTGCAGAAGGCCTCTCCGAGCGCCAGGTTGGGCGCCGCCTGGGCAAACGCGGCGTCGTCGACGCGCGCGATCGCGACGCGAGCCTCCCCCTGGACCAGCTCTGTTCTTATGCGCACGAGTTGCTCGGCACGGGCCGCGCGCACGCGCCCCTTCTCCTGCTCGTCGAGCCCCGATGGCGCGAGCGCCTCCTCGAGCAGGCTCTCGTCTATCGTGTACAGCGGGGGCGCCGAGAGGGTCGACATGCGCGCTCCGCCCTGGGCCGCCTCATGTGTCAGAAACGCGGCCAGCTCGTGTCCTTGGCGGGCGGTGTAGATGCTGGCGAGGGGCTTTGCCACGGCGAGCAGGTCGGCCGCGCGCCGCTTGAAATGGGCGACGGTTCCCGGGTCGCAGAAAAGCTCGCACCCGACATGCTCGTATGCGCCTGCAACGGCCTGCCCCTCGAGCGCGGCCGATTCGCAGGCCCGCACGAGATGGGCGAAGGGCCCTGCGGTTTGGGCGGGCAGGTAGTAGGGGCGGACCATGCCCGTCATATAGAGGGGCAGCCACGCCTCCATGCCCAGCATTATCTCGGGCAGGCTGCGCCCGACGTTGTGGATGTTGTCGATGGTGTGCCCGCCTCGCAGCAGCGCCGCAAGCGCGCCGAGCCACCTGGCGGGAAACTCGGGGTTGGCCTGCATTTTGTCCTGCATGGGCATGTCCGAGAACATGACGACCGACGTCCCGGCGGGGTCGGCGGCGGCGCGGGCGAGAAAGTCGAGCTCAGCCTGGCAAAAGCCGTCGATGCCCGTGTAGAGCTTGAAGGGGGAGGACGGCGGGGCCCCGCCTATCTCGGCCTGGCCCGCCGGATCGGGGGCTTGCCCTGCTTGGGCGGCGTGCATGGCGGCCAAATACGTGTCGAGGTCGAAGCGGTCGAGCTTGCGCAGGAAGGGCTCGAGCCCCGTGCTTTGCTGCTGCGTGGAGTCGTCCGTCGCGCACAGCCATGCGGCGATGTGGGCGGCAAGCTCCCTGGGGCCGCTTGCGGTGCCGCCTTCGCCGCCGGCCCCGGTCTTGCCCCCGCACAGCTTTGCGAGCGCCTCCTGCGCCCCCGGGCCCGCCGCCTCGGCGCGCTCGGCAAAGAATGCGCCCGCAGCCTGGGCGAACGAGGCGAAGTCGGTGGGCGTTCGCGTTTCGGCGCACACGCGCGACACATATGAGGCGCTGTACCCGAGCGCCTCGGCGAGCTTTGCGCGCGTGATGCCGAACGTGTCGAGCAGCCCCGAAAGCTTCTTGCCAGCGCCTTGGGGCGCCGACCCCCGGGCGCTTGCCAGAAGCGCGGCCTGCACCTCCTCGGCGTCGAGCGAGCGCCCCGCCCTTGCCGCCAGCTCGCACAGCGCGCGCGCCAGCTCGCGGGCCGGCAGCGTCTTGACGTCGGGCGTTCGCGTGCCCGCCAAGTAACGGCCCACCGTGGAGGCCGACATGCCGCACGCCTCGGCCAGCTCCTTGCCCGTGCAGCCTGCCTCGCTCACATATCCCCTCAATACCTGTGAGAATTCCATCGCGACCCCTTTCCGCGACCGGCGTCTTTCATGTGCCCAGTATATGCGCTATAGTTTGCCATATGCGCAACAGACGCACACCGACCATAGGAAGGGGATGCCCGCCATGAAGATGAAGCCGTTCCAGCTGAACGCCATCCTCAAAGAGCTCGATACCATCCAGCAGAAGAGCCCGTTCTATGCCAAGAAGTTCGCAGGCATAGACATGTCGACCATCCGCACGCAGGAGGACTTCGAGCGCCTCCCCTTCTCGGAGAAGGCCGACCTGCGCGAGGCGTATCCCCTGGGCATCCAGGCCGTTCCCGACGAGGACATCGTGCGCATCCATTCGTCCTCGGGTACCACCGGCACGCCTGTCATCATCCCCTACACCCAAAAGGACGTCGATGACTGGGCAGAGATGTTTGCCCGCTGCTACCGCGCCATCGGCTGCACGAGCAAGGACCGCATCCACATTACGCCCGGTTACGGCCTGTGGACCGCCGGCATCGGCTTCCAGCTGGGCGCCGAGCGCATGGGCGCCATGGCCATCCCCATGGGCCCGGGCAACACCGAGAAGCAGCTTCGCATGATGCAGGACCTGCAGTCCACCGTGCTGTGCGCCACGTCGTCCTACGCCCTCTTGCTTGCCGAACGCATCGCCCAGGAGGGCATCCGCGACAAGCTCGCCCTCACGAAGGGCCTCATCGGGTCCGAGCGCTGGGGCAAGAAGATGCGCGAGCGCATCGCCTCCGAGCTGGGCGTGAAGCTCTACGACATCTACGGCCTCACGGAGATTTACGGCCCGGGCGTGGGCGTGAGCTGCGACTACGACTGCGGCATCCATGTGTGGGACGACTACGTGTACGTCGAGGTCGTCGACCCCAAGACGGGCAAGAACCTGCCCGACGGCGAGGTTGGCGAGCTTGTCATCACCACGCTCGTGAAGGAGGGCGCGCCGCTCATCCGCTATCGCACGCACGACCTCTCCAGCATCATCCCTGGCGACTGCCCCTGCGGCTGCGAGCACACGCGCATCTCCCAGCTTGTGGGCCGCACCGACGACATGTTCAAGGTCAAGGGCGTCAACATGTTCCCCGCCCAGGTGGAGGAGGTCTGCGCCGCCGTCGACGGCGTGAGCAGCGAGTACCAGGTCATGATCGACCACCTTGCCGGCAAGGACATCATGACCGTCTACTTCGAGTGCGACTCGGCCGACCCCCTTGTGCGCCGCGACATCGAGGCCACCATGGTGGAGACGTTCAAGAACCGCATCGGCGTCACCATCGTGCCCAAGGCCGTGGGCATAGGCGACCTGCCCCGCTCCGAGAAGAAGTCCACCCGCATCTACGACAACAGGTACTAGCGGCCGACGGCGGCTCAGCCTCGCCTTCCGAGCCTTTGCAGGGGCGCTCGCATCGCGCGGGCGCCCCTTCTCGTGTCCGTTTGACCACAAGGTGGCAAAGAGGGCCGCTTTGCAGGTACAATGGCGGGGATTATGGGACATACCGGAGAGGAACCACGCATGATCGAGACCGATTTCACCCCCAAGGGCGTGTGCGCCCGCAACATCCATGTCGTGCTGTCCGACGACGGCAAGACCATCGAGTCCGTCGAGTTCACCAACGGCTGCAACGGCAACCTCAAGGCCATCGGCAAGCTTGTGGCCGGCATGCCCGTAGACGTCATCGCCGACAAGATTGCCGGCAACACCTGCGGCAACCGCCCCACCTCCTGCGCCGACCAGCTTTCGATCGCCCTGCGCGAAGCCCAAGCCCTCGCCAGCAAGTAAGCGTCCGCCATGCTTGTTTCCAGCAGGGGCCGTTACGGCATGCGCATGATGATCGACATCGCCCGCCACCAGGGGCAGGGCCGCGTCGCGCTGCGTGAGATAGGCGAGCGCCAGGGCATCTCGGTCAAATACCTCGAGCAGCTTGCGCGCGCCCTGTGCGGTGCGGGCCTGCTCGAGGGCAGCCGGGGCCAGGGCGGCGGCTATGTGCTGGCCAAGTCCGCCGACGACATCACCGCCGGACAGATACTGCGCGCAACGGAGGGCTCCACGGCGCCCGTGTCGTGCCTGACCGGCGAAGAGGAGTGCCCCCGTCAGGCAGACTGCGAGACGAACGCCTTCTGGGTGGGCCTCAACAAGCTCATCAACGCCTACGTCAACGGCTATTCGCTCACCGACCTGGTGAACGACTCCGTGGGCACGGGTCTCACGCCCGGCTCCTGCATAGGCTCGACGCACCGGGGCTAGGGGCTGGGCAGCCATGGCAGACGTTTCCAACGACGAGGCGCTTGCGTCCGAGAGCCAGGACGCCGGGGCGGGAGGGCAGGATTCCGGGCAGGCGCCCGACGCGGCTTCCGACGCCGCCGGCGATTCCTCGCAGCAAGACGCCTCCCAGCAGGAAGAATCCCAGCCATCCGGTCCCATCGATGCGTCAAACCAGCTCAACGACGAGGGGGAGCCCTACGGAGAGCCCGATGACGACGGCAATGTCGCCGTCATCGCGAGCTTCATGGACATCATGGACGAGGTGGACTACGAGCCGGACGTGTCGTTCACCCTGCCTGTGGGGTGCGTGCCTTACGTGTCGTGCGACAACTGGGCCGCAGTGGTGCAGGCCAACACGG
>CAKUKJ010000177.1 GCA_934662525.1 uncultured Coriobacteriales bacterium
ACCACGCCTGGTCCATCTTCGACTCCAACTTCGAGGCCGACAACACCGCGTCGCTCGAGTACGGCGGCGGCATGTTCTGGGACAGCTTCCGCGCCGTGGGCACCTCGCCCGCCGACGCCTCGGCCTCCCATGCCAAGACGGTGAAGGAGGGCGTGGAGAGCACGCCCGACTACTACAAGTGCGCCGACACCCTCGAGGAGCTCGTGGCCCAGCTCGACGTGCCTGCCGACGCGGCGCTTGAGACCATTGCCCACTACAACGAGCTGTGCGAGGCCGGCGAGGACACCGACTTCTACAAGGAGAGCCACTTCCTCTTCCCCATCAAGGAAGGCCCCTTCTACGCCGTCGAGGTGGGCCCGGGCCTGCTCGGCGTGTGCGGCGGCATCCAGATCAACGAGGACTTCCAGGCGCTCGACGCCGACAACCAGCCCATCGAGGGCCTCTACGCCATCGGCAACTGTGCAGGCGGCTTCTACGCCTACGACTACCCCATCAACATCCAGGGCAACAGCCACGGCCGCTGCCTGATGGAGGGCAAGTGCCTCGCCGAGCAGCTGGCCGGCGTGGAAGAGTAGCGGAACCTCGTCCGCTGCGTTCCGCGATGCCTAGAGTACTCCAGTACACGTCGGCATCGCGCGCCTTGCGGACGAGAACCCGCGTTTTAGAGGGCGGCGGAACCCGGCATGCTGTGTTCTGCAGGCTCGATGCTTTGCGTGTTTTGAGAAGGGGAGGCCCTGTGGCCTCCCCTTTTGGTAGGCTGGGGATGGCTTGTTGGCGGGCGAGGTAGGGAGGGGCCGTGACGGAGAAGGCAGAGATGGACGAAGAGGCGGCGTTCGCGCACCTTCAAGAGCTGGTAGATGAGCTGCCGGCAATGGAGGCGCTCGGCGAGAAGGCCCGTCTGGCACATGCGGTCGTAGAGGCTGCCGGTATCGAGCACGAGCTTGAGGCTGCCCGCGCGACGTTTGCCCGCAGCGAGGCGGAGCTTGCCGAGGCGCGCCGCCAGCTTGCCGACGCCGAGGCGGCAAGCGATGCCGCAAAGGCCGACCACCTGCGCCGCGAGGTCCTTTTTTACGCCGACCAGCTTTCCCTGGCCAAAGGCCCGGTCAACGACGCGGAGTTCCGTCTCGGCAAGCTCCTTAGGCGCGAGGACCTCCCCGGCGCCGACGTGGCCCGTGCCCACGCCCTCGACCCCGCCGCCCTTGCGGCCCTCGACGCCCGCATCGCCGCCTATCAGGAAGACTACCGGCGCACTTACGAGTTGTGCCAAGGCATGGATGGCGCCAACGACACCCAGGACCGCTGAGCTGCTGCGGTCGACGTCTCGCTCGGGTGCTTCCTGCTCGGCCCGGGAGCCGTCAAACATGAAGATGGTTGGCCGGTTGTTGGATTTCGTGCTTGTGCAGATCGAGAGGGCTCGTGGAGCCGCAGCCCCGATGCGAGCACCCCTGGCATGCGCTTATGCGGCCTTGCCAACGCTGCGCATGGAGAGGCACCCATAGACTATGCCTGCCGCCGGGGAGGGTACACATTGCCGGGGAGTGAACTTTTGCTCAGCCCGCTTACATTCCAAGCACTTTCATGACTTGTCGCACCAAGGGCGTCTTCGAGTCTTTCCGCCAGACGAGGAAGAAGTTGACCATAGGGTCAAAGTCCTCAATCTCAAGTCTGCGTGTGGTCTCGACGTCCAAATCCTCGTAGAAATGAGCGAAGCGTTCGGTGCAGATGGTGGCCCCTTGCCTGCCTAGAGGGAAGGCTCCGCCAAATCGAGTGTTGTCGTTGATGACGCGATAGTGCAGGGAGCAGCCATGCGAGCCGAACAGTTGGCTGAGCGCCTTGACCCAGTTGGTGTGCTCGGCCTCCTCCATGGTAACGATCGGATAGTGCTCCAGTTCCTTTGCCGGGATTTCCGGGTGATACGCCAAGGGATTGTCCTGTCCTACAAGCACGCATAGGTGCTCGGGCTGCAAGGGCATCCAACCGTAGTCTTGAGGATTGGGAACATGAGATGGAAATACCAGCTCAGAACCAACTTCGACTCGCACGGCAAGGTCGAGAAGGCCCTTGTCGAGCGCGGTCCACACGGAGCCCTCGACAGCGACGTAGGCAAAATTGCCCGAGTAGCCGCCTGTGGGCTCAAGCAAGCGCCTGAGCTGTGAAGTGATGCTGAGTGTGGAGCGGAAGTCCTGGATGCGCGCGGGCTGTTGTGAGGAGTAGACGCGTCTGACATCATCGACGGCTTCGGCGTAGTCGCTCAGCAGGGTGAGCGAGCGTTCGAGAAAGCGCCTGCCTGCCGGGGTGAGGGCGTTCCCACCTCCTGCAGGGCTTCGGTTTACGAGTACGACCTCGAGCTCGTTTTCCAAGTCCTTGATATGCTTGCTGAGTGCCGGTTGGGACATATGCAGCGCTCGGGCCGCAACAGTGAAGTTCATCGAGTCAGTGAACTCGACGAACTCCCTGATTTTCTCCAGTTCCATCCCCCAGACCTCTCCCTGTTCCCAAAGGCGTTGGTTGAGATAGTACCACGCGATACGCTGCCTTCGGGGTTTGCGATGCGGCCCGATGGCTCTACCCTGGCACCCTGCCTCCTCTTCTGATGTAGGAGATTCAAACCTCTTGGCGATTCCGAATCGCTATGGGCGATAGCGGCAGGCGGGGAGCGCGGCTTGTCACCGTGAATCGTGATAATCGATGTCGAATCCCTCGGGGCGACACCCCTGCATCCGGTTGCACACTAAAGCCGCTGACCCCCAAGGAGACGGGGCCCAAGAGAGAGGGAGAAGGACATGGAGAAAAATGTTAGCCGTCGTGACTTCCTGGGTTCGATGGGCGCTATGGCAGCGGCGGCAGGGGCGGGTGCCGCACTGAGCGAGTTCGTTGCCGTCAAACATGCCCAGGCAGAAGAGGCTGCTAAAGTCACGGGTGACGCGAGCGACCCTGAGTATCGCGCGACCCTTGCTGCCGACCAGCTTGCCGAGGTGAACCCTGTGACGGGAGACGGTGCCACAACCGCGCTGCGGGCAGGCATTCCGGGCGTGAAAGGCAGTGCCAACCCGATGTTCCAGGGTCCGGCCGATCCTATCTGCACTAAGGAGGAGGCTCAAGCCTGGATTGCCAACCAGCCCATGGTGACCGAGCCCTATACCACCCCTGGCGGCAAGGTTATCCCCGCGGCCTATATCAACCTGCGCAATCGTTGGAATCGCCAAGGCCTGGGCTGTGGCTCGGATGCAGACACCAGTGAGGATTGCTGGGATTGGTTCATGTACAACTTCTCGGAGCGTGAGGCCTGGTTTTTCTGCATGATGCCATTCCCGGACGCCTTCACTGCTCCCCAGTTTGCCGACAAGACGGGCTGGCCCGAGTATGTGTGCGCTGAGATGTGTGAGACCCTTGCGATGAAGGGTGTCCTTATCCGCTTTGAGCGGGGTGGACAGCCATACTACCTGTGCCCCGACCTTGCTTTTGGCCACATCCAGAAATGGAACGACCCAGAGTACCTGCATGGTTGGAACACGATGTATACCTCCATGGCTACGATGGACGCTATGGACTCGGGTACCAAGACGTACTCGGTCTCGCCTGTGGCCGCCGATGTCTGCGCCAATTCTGAGATTGTGAGCCCGTTCGACGACTGGCGTGCAATCATCAATCGTAACGACACCTTTGTCATTGACCCTTGCGCCTGCAAGACGCTGCACCTGGCGAGTCAGGGTGACTTCCGTTACCTCTCCGATCGCGATGCTCGCATGACCGACGGCCACGAGGACCGTGTGAACATCTGCCTCGCCATGGGCGAGCTGGCCGAGTACTACATTTGGAAGGGTGTAGGCTGGCAGGTTACGCGTGAGGAGGCGCTTGCCTCTGTTGAGCAGTCCATGGAAGAAGGCCTCGTTATCCAGCACTTTTATGACGCCAACACCGAGGTTATCTGCCAGTGCCGCTGCGACCAATGCGCCATTCTCACTCCGCAGAAGGCCATTGCTGGTGCCGGCGACGCCATCTACTGCCAGAGCAACTATCGCTTGGTGCTCGATAAGGACACATGCATTCAATGTGGCGCGTGCATCGAGCGCTGCCCCATGGAGGCCATCACGTTCGGCGACGACGGTTACCCCCAGATGGCGCCCGAATGCGCGGTGTGCGGCCAGTGCGCCTACGTGTGCCCTGCTTATGCACGCACCCTTGAGGTCAAGCCCGTCGAGGAGCAGATTGACTACCCCGAGAACGTTCCCGACGACTGGAACAAAAAGGCCGTCTATCGTCGCATGAAGGGCTATCTGTACGACTTCCTGCCCAGCGAGCCCGTCGCGGCCGAGACTCTGTACGACCAGATTCTGCATATGGACCAGACGGGCGTTGTGCGTGAGTCTGTGCTGCCGCAGGCCGAGGGCCCGCTTATGCGTGAGCCGGTTGCCGAGGCTTCCGCACAAGCTCAAAAGATCTCTCCGGTGACGGCTGAGCTCTAAAACGCCTTTTCGCTGACTTCCAGGAGCCGCATGCAAGGCGCCCGTGGTCAGTCGTCCCTTGATGTAGTCGGCATAGGCCCGCGTGTGTCGCAACCCCTGCGCGACAGCGCGGGCCTTGTCCATGTAGAGCATTGGAGCAGACCATGCATGAGACCGGAGTGTGTCGAGACATCGTTGAGACCGTCGAGATGAGCGCCTTGCGCGGCCATGCCAAGAGGGTCGTCGAGGTGCGTCTTAAGCTTGGCGAGGTCCATGACGTCGTGCCCGAGATTCTTGCCGGGGCGTTTGAGTGGATGGCGCGCGGCACGGTGGTGGAGGGGGCAAGGCTCGTCATCGAGCGCGTGCCTTTTACGGTTCAATGCGAGTCCTGCGGGCACATCTTCCGGCTTGATCCTCTCGACGAGGCGACTTGGCACTGCCCCGAGTGTGCATCAAGGCGATATCATATGCAAACGGGCCGCGAGTTTCTCATCGACGCCATTGAGGTGCAAGGATATGGGCCCGGTGAGGAGGACGAATCGAAGGCACGGCTTGCCCAACTGCAGGCAGATCGTGCTTCTCGCGTGCCCAAGGAGACGCTGGCGGTCTCGGGCCGTCGGGCCGTCGGCCGAGAAGACGTTGCTCGTACAGCCGCCGCGAGGAGAGCTGTTTCCAACGCTCGCGTTTAGGCTGCCTCCGGTCTCTCTATCCTGCATGTATCGGTATGTTTACGGCGATGCGCGCAATGCCTCTCATCTGCCTGATACGCTTATGGAGCTAAACTAGCCCGTGAAACGCGAGTGCAGAGAGGCGGCGGGTATGGAGCGGGCGCGAACACGGTAGCCAAAAGGCTGAGGTATCCTGTGGGCATCCAGACGTTCAGCGAGGTTCGCACGAACGGCTATGTCTATGTGGACAAGACGGACTACATATATGACCTCGCCCATTGGTCGGGCAAGACATTCTTCTTGAGTCGGCCTCGTCGCTTTGGAAAGTCGCTGCTCATCTCGACTATGCAGGCGTATTTCGAGGGACGCTACGAGCTGTTCGAAGGGCTGGCTGTCTCTGAGCTTGAGGGCGGTGAGTGGGAGAGCTATCCGGTCATTCGGGTGGATCTTTCCACCGTCAAGACAACGGACTGCGACCAGCTCGTGCAGCTGCTCGAGTGGGCTCTCTCAGGCCTTGAGGATAAGTGGGGGCGCAACCCTGATGCGAAGACCCCGGGTTCTCGTTTTATGGCGCTCGTGCAGGCCGCTCACAAACAGACGG
>CAKUKJ010000178.1 GCA_934662525.1 uncultured Coriobacteriales bacterium
ACGAGGGCAACCTCTGGTTTGTGACGGGCGGCTTTCGCATCTATCCTGACCGGGGGCAGCAAGGCGTGATGGGGTATGTCTCGTCGGCGGCTATCGACGCCGCTCTTGCTGGCAGTGAGGTTGATTTGGCCAGCGAGGTGCATGTGTACGCACCTCCCGCAGGCGAAGGCGCGGAGAACGGCATTGCCTCGTGCCCCACCGGTGCGGTCATCCTCACGAATCTCGCGTGCTACATGTTGCGCGCAGGTGAGGGCGGCGTCGAGGTCGTGTGGCGCACGCCGTACGACAGCGCGGGCGCCAAGGACAGCCGCGAGGGCGCGGCCACCACGGGCGGCGGGCTTGCCTGGGGCAGCGGCTGCTCGCCTTCGCTCAGCGGGGAGCTCGTCTTCTTCACCGACAACCTGGAGACGGTGAGCCTGCTTGCGCTCAGCATGGAGACGGGCGAGGTTGTGGCGAGCATGCCGGTCATCGACGAGCTGCCCGCCGACATGCCGGTGGCCGTGGAGAACTCCGCCATCGTGTACGACCATGGCGAGGGGCACGTGAGCACCGTCGTGTGCAACTGGTTCGGCGCCGGCAGTCCCAACCTGGCGGAGCCCGACAGCGACTCGTCCATCCAGAGCTACGAGAACATCTACGACACGAACTGGCTGCTCAAGGGCAACAGCATGATCATGCCCGGCGTCGAGCGCGTCGACACGGTGCGCGACGGCGACACCTGGCGGATGGAGAGCGTCTGGTGCCGCGACGACATCAGCGACACGTCGATGATGAAGCTTTCCACGGCGACGGGCTACATCTACGGCTACGTGCAGGACGTCGAGCGCGGCATGTGGCAGTTCATCGCGCTTGACTTTGAGGACGGGCGCACCGCGCTTGCGGTGGATGTGGCGACTCCCTTCGGTTACAACAACATGGCCATCGGCATGTACGCAGGTCACGACGGCAACAAGCTCTACTGCCCCACGGGATACAAGGAGCTCCTGCGCCTGCAAGACCGCTTTGCCTACCTGCCCGAGATGCCCTACCGCAAGGTCGACCTTGACAAGACCGCCCGTATGTGCGTGTCGGCCGAAGAGTTCCAGGCCGCAGGCGGGGAGGGCGTGCCGGCGACGTGGCTCCATACGGTGAGCGTGCGCAACGTGCACCCGCAGGTGACCCTGGCGATTCGCGTGAACGGGCTGGAGGGTGACGCGGGCGACTACCGGTTGTTCGCGCTCGATGCGATTGGCGACACGTATTGCGAGATAACCGAGGGCTGGTCGCTTGAGGGCGTTGAGGGCGAGTTGGCCCCCGGCGATATCTGCGAGATCCGTCTTCTCGTTCAGGATGGCGGCATCATTGACCTAAGCCCTGATGACCGCGAGATAACCGTGTCGGTGCTGCTTGTGAGGTAGGGAACGTCCGTGCCGGGGATGAGTCATTCGAGCATGTAAGCCACCCCTGTTGCGAACCATAAGTATCCCGTAGAACGGTATGAAGCCCCGCTCCTGCGAGTACGAACGCTCGCTTACGGGGGCTTCGTGTGTAAGAACCTCGTTGAGTCATCCGCTCCCTTGAAGTTAAAGTTGGCTTTAAGGGTACTATGCATGCCGAAAAGGTGAAACTTGGTATGCATAGGCATATCTCTGTATACACGAGGCGGTTCTTATATGACGACCGAAATCAACCAGCGCCTTCTGGGCGGCGAGCGTGCACTTTTCCATGGGCACGACCTGCGCATCGTCGACACCGTGTTCACCGACGGCGAGTCGCCCCTCAAGGAAAGCAGCGACATCGAGCTTGTGGGCGGCGCATTTCGTTGGAAGTACCCGCTGTGGTACTCCACGCATGTGACGGCGCGCAACTGCACCTGGTTTGAGATGGCGCGCTCGGGCGTGTGGTACACCGACGACATTCTGGTGGAGGACTGCGTCATCGAGGCCCCGAAGAACTTCCGCCGCTGCACGGGCGTCACGCTTCGCCGTGTCAGCTTGCCCAACGCCGCCGAGACCCTGTGGACCTGCTGCGACGTCACGCTCGAAAATGTGACGGCAAAGGGCGATTACTTCGGCATGAACAGCGAAGACATCGAGATTGACGGCCTTGTGCTTGACGGCAACTACGCGTTTGACGGGGCCCGCCGCATCCATGTGAAAAACTCCCGCCTGCTCTCGAAGGACTCGTTCTGGAATACCGAGGACGTGCTCGTGGAGGACTCCTACATCGCCGGCGAGTACTTGGGCTGGAACTCCAAGAACCTGCGCCTGGTCAACTGCACAATCGAGAGCCTGCAGGGCATGTGCTATGCCGAGAACATCGTGATGGAGAACTGCAAGCTTATCAACACGACGCTCGCCTTCGAGTACTCGAGCGTGCACGCTGACCTCAAGGGCCGCGTGGAGAGCGTGTTCAACCCCGAGTCGGGCTCCATCGAGGCCGACGATATCGGCGAGCTCATCTTTGACGAGCGCCGCGTGGATCCTGCGAAGACTTCCCTTACCGCCCGTGCGGCCAAGCTCCCCGCACCCGTCTCCCCCGAGGCCGCCGGCGCCCAGGGCCCCTGCGGCGTGGACGCCGTGGTGGGGGAGCAACGATAACGGCTGCCGTTCTGCCCCGCGCATCCCCTCCGTTTCGGGAGTTTGCGCGACTCTGTGTGATGCCGGCCTCATGCGTTACGTTGCGCGTCGGGGTGGCTTCTATCTACCAGCTCGAACAGCTCTTCTCGCGTGTGGATGTCGAGTTTCTGGTAGACGTGACGGATGTGGGCTTTGGCGGTGCCGTTGGCTACGCAGAGCTCGGCCTCGATGTCGCGGGCGGTCTTGTGTTGGGCAAGGAGGAGCAGCACCTCGCCTTCGCGCTGCGACAGGTTGTGGGAGCGGGAGAGCTCGGCACAAGCTCGCGCGAGTGAATGACGTTCCTCCACGGCGCGCGAGCGCTCAGGCTGGGGCTGCGTGCTCGAGAGCTCCACGCCCCAGGAGGAATCGAGCCTGCTCTCACGCAGGGCCACGAGCGTCGCCGCCATGACGGCCACAATCACGAGCGGCGCCGTGGCCAGGCCCGCTGCGGTCATGAGGCCTTCGGCACTTCTGCCGGCCATCATGGCAACTTGGCGCACGCTTCGCTCGATTCCGAAGAGCCATACCGCGCTCGCTCCCCAGCGATAGCATAGGGATCCTATCATCGTCATGATGAAGATTTGGCTGGCTGTATACCCCCAGTTGGCAAAAAAGTTGCGGGTCCAGTCGTCCCAGTCGCATGTCGCCGCCAGTATGAGAAAGACGGCCGACATAAACGGCAGCATCGTTCCGTAGATTGGGCCAAAGTCCACTCTGCGTGAGACGAAGGCGATGGCGGCGGCCACGAACAGCGCGCATGCAATGGTGCCGGCCGACTCATTCGAACGTGATACTTCAAAGATTGACGATTGCATAAGACCGTAGGAAAACGAATAGATTGCCACCACGAGCACGGGCTTCCAGGGGAAGGAGAAACTCGCCCACTCACCTGCATTCGGCGGGGTCACGAGGCGGCGGGCATAGCAGCTGCGCAAGCACATGAGCGAGACGATGGGCAAGGCGCATGTCATGACGGGCAGACGACTCAAGTCGATGCCGTCGTACACCCAACCGAGGGCCGCGCCCACAATGAGGGAGGCCGAATAGTACAGGCAGATGCGCACGGGGCTCAACCTGCCGTATGCCTCAGACCATAACAAGATGACCAGTGCTGTGCCCAGACCCCCGAGACATGTACAGGCCCATAACGAGACGGCACCGATATTTGGCCACCACCAAGCGGCGTATCCGCAGAGCGTCGAGGCAACGAGGAGGGAAAGGCATGCCGGGCTTGCCCAAGAATGCGAGCAGAGCTGAGTCAAACGATGGGAGAGAGCGACGCACATGAGAAGCGCGGCTACCATCACGATGTCGAAGGCATCTTGAGAGACGAACAGGCCGCCGAAGTCCTCGATGAGGTCACGGTCGAACAACACGTTGAGCCATGCCCGATAGACGCCCAAGCCTAGAAAGGGTAAGGGAATGTGCGGAATGGCGGCCAGCCAAGCACATAGATGGGCGCACAAGCCGCCTTTTGGGGCTGGCGGTTCAATCGATGGAGAGGCGTCTTCAGCGTCGAGCGCGTCTGAATTTTCGAATGCAGGCATCTTGTCCCTCGCGTATGGCGTTCGTATTGCTTTGATGCGTTTGCCATTGTATCCATATACAGCATATGGGGAGAAGCGGGGGAGCGACACAAATGTGGTTGTTTTCGTCTCGGCTCATGTATGCAAGCTTGTTTGGTGCGGCGCGCTCGATGGGCGGGGCTTCTCGGCGGAGAGCGTGACAATCGGCGCCGGCTGTGCTCTCAGAGGCGCCTCGTTGCAGTCTCTCGATATCGTACCAGCTCAGTGGCATGGTTATATGTCAAGGGTTAAGGCTTTGGGTGGGCATGGTTATGCTTTTAGGTCGTGCGTTTCTTTCCGGGCTTGAGGCATAGTCAAGACAAGCCGCAACGAGCCGGGTATTCCCGAAGTGTTGCGGAGCGCGACATGTCCGATTGGGAGCGTTCAAGAACTCTTGAGAAAAGGAGCATGCAATGTCGAATTTCTCGCGCAGGAACTTCGTCAAGGGCGCCAGCTTTGTCGGTGCGGCCGTTGCCGCCAGCGCTGCCGCTGTACCCGCGCTGGCCGACGAGGCGACTGAGGTCGTCTACCCCGAGGGCTTGCAGGCATCTGACTTTGAGGAATCGCCTGTCGAGCTTGCGCCTATCACCGAGTTCGCCGCTGAGTACACCTATGATGTCGTGGTCATCGGCGCTGGCACGGGCGGTGTTCCTGCGGCCCTGTCTGCGGTGGAGGAGGGTGCTACGGCTTGCTGTCTGCAAAAGGAGAGCGCACCTCTTTCGCAGGGCGGTACCTCCACCGGCATCATGCTCGACGAGAGCGATGAGCAAGGCGTGAACAATCACATGCAGGGCTTTATCGAAGACTGCCATTGGCGTGCCGATCGTGGTCTTGCCCGCTTCTACTATGACCACTCCGGCGAGACCATGCGTTGGATGGAGGTCCGTTCCATGGAGGCTGGCTTCCCGCCGTATAGTATCGGCGAGACCACCTATGAGTATGAGGACGGCACCAAGTGCACGAAGCGCTCCAACCGCTTTGGCCCCAAGCCGTACACGAACAACGAGCTTATCAACGTCCTTGCCAAGCTGGCCGAGGAGCGTGGCGTGGATTTCTACTACAGCTGCCCGGGCGTCCAGCTCATTCAAGATGAGTCCGGTGCGGTGACCGGCGTTGTGGGCAAGAACGAGGCAGGGGAGTACATCAGGTTCAACGCTGCCAAGGGCGTCATCGTATCCACCGGTGACTATCAGAACAACCAGAGCTTGGTCGAGCGCTACTGCCCCGACGTGAAGGAGTTCGATCGCAAGCAGACGGGCAAGACGGGCGACGGCATCCTTATGACCATGGCAATCGGTGCGGGCTTTGTGCCGGTGGGCCACTCGCACATGATGCATGACTTCGATTCGGGTCCCATGTTCAACGAGCCCTTCCTCACCGTCAACGAGAACGGCGAGCGCTTTATGAACGAGGACGCCGAGTTCGAGCAGCTCAACAACGAGCTGCGCTATCAGCCCAAGCCTGGCTGGTATTCGCAGATTTTCGATTCGAACTATGTCGACCAGGTGACTGAATGGGGCGGCAAGCCCACCGACCCTGAGA
>CAKUKJ010000179.1 GCA_934662525.1 uncultured Coriobacteriales bacterium
TCCATGCCCTGGGCGACGCGCTTCTCACGGTGCGTCCGGAGTACGTCGCGCAGCGAGAGGCTCTGGAGCGGTCCGTGGCCGACGAGACGTCGCGCATGCAGATCATGCTCGACCGCGTGCAGACCGCCCTGTCGAGCGAGCCCTCGGCGCAGTGCGACTTGGCCGTGGAAGTCGCAAGCGTGGCCGACATCCTCAAGAGCGGCCTGTCCGGCAAGGTTCTCCAGGTCGTGCCGGGGCAGTCCACCCCCGTCATCGTGGCGGACGTTCCCCTCGTGCGCCTTGCCGTCACGCTCATCCTCGAATGCGCCTGCGGTTGCGTCTCCAAGGGCGGCGTCGTCGAGGTCTCCATGCGCGCCAACGAGAACGACGTCGTGCTCGTGGTGCAAGACGACCGCCCTGCGGTGCTGTGCCCCTTGGAGTCCGGCGCCTTCGAGACCGTGCCGACCTCGGCGGGCGAGGGCGTCGAGTTCGTCTACGAGAAGAAGCGCGCCGCCCTTTTGCGCAACGTCCTGCTCGACCGTGCCCGCATAGAGGAGAACGACAAGGCCGCCCTCGAGGCGCTCTTGCAGGCCATGCACCTGCCTCTCGAAGCCGGGCGCTCCGAGTCGAGCCGCGAGACGGCGCTCAACCGCGCCCGTGTCATGAGGCTCGACCGCCTCGTTTATGGCCTCTATGTCGCGGCCCTTGCCGTGCATGCGCATGGGGGTACCATCAAGCAACGCAAGCGCCTGGGCGGGGGCGTGGTGCTCACCATGACCTTGCCGCGCGGGTGAGGCAAGCGCCCCATGTGGGCCTGTGGCCCCACTCCAGTGCCTTGTGCAATATCGAATCCTCCGCTGTCGCAGGTCGGCAGCGTGCTCGCCGTATCTCATGAAAGGAGGGCCCGCGATGAGCATGATTCCCGCCTCAGAAGATTTCGAGCGTTTGGCCGTCCGATGGGCGTCCTCGACGGCCGCGAGGGATTATCCCAACCTTGTGACCATGCTCTCGGCGTTTCCCACCCTATATGCCAAAGACCGCGACGCCTTGCCCCAGACCGATGCCGACCGGGCGTTTGCGCTGGCTGGCCGTGCCGCCCAGATATTCGACCATCAGGTCGTCGATGCCAAGACCGAGGACGACGTCAACCGCAGCACCGCCGAGGCCACCGCGATGGTCGACGAGGCCCTCAAGCTCGACCCCGCCTGTCACGACGCCCTGCGCATTCGCAAAAACCTCCAGCGACCGTCGCGCCAGGAGATGCTCGAGTTTCTTCTAGAGGGCGCGCAGCGCGTGCACGATGAATGCAGGGCGCAGGCCGAGGCGTGCCGTGCCGTTCCGCCTGAGGGGCATCTCGGCACGGGCCCGTACATGAAGCCGTATCTGCGCTGGATGCTCGATATCGCAAACGAGCAGCTGAGCCTTGGGCGCTACCGTGCGTCGCTGGATGTGTGCCTGCGCATGCTCGATGCCGACAGCGAGGACGTCGCCGGCTTTCGTCAAGTTGCGGCACTCGATTTGGTGAAGCTTGAGGACGAGCAGGGGCTTCATGCGTTGCGTGAGCGCTTTCCCGGCGACGACAACGCCTGGTTTGCGCTTGCCGAGCTGTTCTGCGCCTACAAGCGGCGCGATTTTGAGGCTGCCGAGCGCGAGTTGCACGCCATTCTGCGCACCTATCCGCAGGCCGGCGTCACGCTGGCATATCAAGACGAGTTGCCTGCCGGCCTTTTTGGCCATCTCGAGTACGCCGAAGGTTCAGACGACGAGCTCTTCGTTGCCGTGAGCGAGTCGGCCGTCGTGCTCGATGAGAACTGCGGGGATTTCTCAAGCCCGCTGAGCTCGTGGATCTCGATGCACCCGGATGTGGAGGCGGCTCGCGTGCTGGAGGAGTCCCGGGCGCAGGCCGCTCAAGGCCCCCAGGACGCCAAGGGGCCGTGCGGCCCCGATTCGCAGGGGAGTGATAGGACATGCTAGTGGCTGCGGAACTTACCGAGCGCCTGCTGCGCAAGGCGGTGCAGGCCGATCCTTCGCTCGCGACCGACGCCGCCCGCATGGCCGAGCTCTCACGCCAGGCCATGCGCTCGCCCCAGTCTCTTGTGAACGACGACGAGGACAAGGCCCTGCTCCTGCTGGAGAAGGCCGTCTCGCGGGCGCAGCGCGATATCGACGACGAGATGGACGCCCTCTATTATCAGTCTCCCGACGAGCCGCGCAAGCCGCCGTCGAAACTGCCGCAGACCCATGCGCTCTTGGAACGCTGCATCCAGACCGACCCACATTGCTATGACGCCCGCACGCTCGACACCATCCTCATGGCCGACACGTTTGAGCAGGCAGTCAGCGGCTTGGAGGAGCTTGAGCCCGAGGCCCGCGCATGGTGCGAGCAACGTTCCGCGCTTTTTGACGACGCCGTCGCAGACCCCTGGGATGCCGTGTTCATGCGTCCTTATTTGCGCATGCGTGCCCGCCGGATCGACCTGCTTGTCCAATCGGCGTGCTATCGTCAGGCCCTTGCGCTTGCCAACGAGATGCTCGATGAGGCGCCGGCCGACGGCCAAGGAATCCGCCATACCGCCGCGCTGCTCTATGCCCGCCTTGAAGACGAGGAGGGGCTGAACGCGCTTGACGTGCGTTACGAGCGCGAGGCCTCCTGTTGGATGCACATTGCCCGCAGCGTGCTGCTTTACAAGCTCGACCGTATGGACGCGGCCAAGCGCGCGCTCAACGGCTTGGCCCGGCTGTGCCCGGGCGCCGCTTATTTCCTGGCAAATCCAAGCTATGTGCCGCCGTATTTGCCCGACCGCCCCGTCTTCAAGCCGGGCTCTGCCGATGAGTCGCTCTATGCCACCTATGAGGCGGACTTCCTTGTGGTGGACACGCCCGAGTTCGTCACCTGGGCGTTGCAGCAGCCCAACTTCGCCGAGGCGGCCGACAAGTTTGGAAGGAGCCACGGCGGAGAATATTAGGACACGGGATTGACTGACCGGTCGTTCCTCAGAGACGGCCCATTGGTCGCCCGGGGATGTGCGGTGCGGGCTGTCGTTAGGTGCGCCGTTTGGCATATCTTGTGGAAGTTGCTGGCTATGGGCGGCGTTGGGTATGGTATGGTAATGCGCGCTTGCTTTGGTACGCTTTAGAGATGAGACACGCGGCGTGAGGGAGAGCCTTACGCAGAATGGGAGAGTTCAATGGCGACTCAGGTTTCCGTCCACTATCGTGGCACGCTCGACGACGGCACGCAGTTCGATTGCAGCTACGACCGCAACGAGCCCATCACGTTCGTCGAGGGTGCGCACCAGGTTATCCCTGGCTTTGAGAAGACCGTCGCCGACATGCAGCCCGGCGATAAGAAGACGGCCCGCTTCGAGCCCAAGGACGCCTATGGCGAGCGCGACGAGCGTCTCGTGCAGGCCATTCCCTGCGAGTCTGTCCCCAACTACGAGCAGCTCCCCGTGGGCCAGACCGTCTACTTCCGCAACCCGGCCGGTTACCCCATGCCCGCACTCGTTCAGAAGATTGAGGACGGCAAGGTCTACCTCGACTTCAACCACAACCTCGCCGGCAAGGCCCTGACGTTCGAGCTTGAGCTTGTGAGCCGCGAGGAGGCTCCCGAGTCCTGTGGCTGCGGCGGTTCGTGTGATTCCTGCGGCGGCGGCTGCGGCGGCTGCCACTAACGGTTCCCCAGCGGGTTCGCTGTGGCCGCGTTCCACGAAGCCTCACGTACGCCCAGTACGCATCGGCTCCGTGCGCCTTGCCACAGCGAACCCTTACAACCGCAGAGGCTCATGTACGTCTAGTAGGCCAAACGCCCGCACTGCGCACCTCACCCCTGCGCGCCTCGCTGTAGTGCCTTCTTGCAACTGCGGAGCCTTATGTACTCCAGTGCACATCGGCTCCGTGCGCCTTGTCACAGCGGCTCCTTACAACCGCAGAGGCTCATGTATGTCCAGTAGGCCAAAGGCCCGCACCGCGCACATCGGCTCCGTGCAACTGGCGTCTTGAATGAAAAGGCCCGCGTGTGCGGGCTTTTTTTGTGACTGGCTGGTTGCTATCTGGCAAGCTTTTTCCTTGCGGCCAAGGCGGCCTTTGTCGCGGCGCAGGTGACGCCGTAGGGGAGGATCTTGAAGGCAGCGCAGGCCAGCTTCATGTCGGGCGACGTGACGACCTTGCCTCGCCCCATGGCTGCGGCGCGAACGGCCTTGCGCACGACGTCGCAGACGTTTTCGCAACCGAAGAAGAACCCCATGCTTTTGGCCGAATCGGTGCCCGCCTCGTCCCAAAACGCGGTTTTCATGGCCTTCGGGCACACGGCGGTAGCCGTGATTCCCGTGCCGCGCAGATCCTCGTTGAGCCCGCGTGTGAGGTCGAGCACAAATCGCTTCGTGGCCCCGTACAAAGCCATGCCCGGCAGGGGCAGGTAGGCTGCCACCGACGCCATGTTCACGATGTGCGAGTCCGGCCCCATATACGGCAGCGCCGCCGAGGTGATGTCAGCCAACGCCAGGCAGTTGAGCTCGACCATCCGTCTGACACGGTTGCCGTCCATGTCTTGATACGTCCCAAACCAGCCTGTCCCCGCGCTGTTGACCAGCCAGGAGACGTATATGCCCAGTGCGGCATTCTCGGCCGCCAATGCGGCTTCAAGCTCGCTCACGGCCCCAGACGACGTAAGATCGAGGCCAAACGCCCTTACCGGCGTGAGCGTCTCGTCCGCAAGCTGCGCGAGCTCTCCCGCGTTTCTCGCGACCGCCCAAATCTCATCAACCTGCCCGTGCAGCGCCTCATCGAGCTGCCGCACAAACTCCCGTCCCACCCCCGACGTAGCCCCCGTCACAATCACAATCCGCTTCATCTCACGCCTCCTTGCCGAACCGGCCTTTATACAAAACGGGGGTGGTTCCTCTGGAACCACCCCCAACCTTATTTCCCTTTCGTTCCCCAACGAGCGCGAAGCGAATCCTCCCGAGGCCCTGGCGCTATGCCTCAGGCGAGTTTTTCGCCGCTCTTTGGCGAAACTGTCTGAGCCTGTGGCATAGCGCCAGGGCCCAGTGCGACTTCCATTCCTACTTCTCCAGCGCCCTCTTCACCGCGATTCGCGTTCCCGCTTCCTCCACTGCATGTGCAAGCCTCCACAGCGTATCCGCGTCCGTGTCAATCATATGCAGGTGCAGCGCGCGCCGCCCCTTGCTCGAAAGCGTCTCCAGGTCGCCCTTGCTCTGTGCGACCTCAAGCTGCCCCAGGCTGTATTGCGTGCCGGGAACCTCCAGGTCGTTGACCTCGTTGCCCGAGAGGATGAGGAAGAGCCCGGTGTTCTCGCCGCCCTTTTGCAGCTGGCCCGTTGAGTGCAGGTAGCGCGGCCCGATCTCGAGCGAGCACGGCACCTCCAGATGGCGGGCAAGCGTGTGGCGGATGACCTCCATGGGGCCCCTGCGCTCGCCGGTGAAGGGCAGAAACGCGTTGACCGAGATCCAGCAGCCCGGCTTGGCCAGGGCCATGAACGCGTCGATGACCGACTCGACGGAGCGCATCTGCGTGGGGTCGACGATGCCCGTCTCGGCGGCGAAGGCGTCGGAGTACTCGGCGCACACCCACGGCTCCGCGAGACGATGCGTGCGGTCGGGCAAATGACCTGCGAGGATGGCCTTCGTGTTCGTCTTGGCCGCCTGCACGTCGGGCTGGTTGAACGGAGGCACCTCCATGAGCCAGCCCATGAAT
>CAKUKJ010000180.1 GCA_934662525.1 uncultured Coriobacteriales bacterium
GATATGACCAGCCTGCTGTCGCCCGAGATCACCACCGTCGCCTCGCTGACCGACCGCTGCGACCGTTGCAGCGCGGTGTCGAGCGCAGGAAGTTCAAGCTTTACTCATCAGACGTCGGGCTGCTTATGGTGCGCTATTCCAATGCAGTTGCCATGGACGTTATGGAAGGTGCGCGCTCAGTCAATTTCGGTGCAGTATACGAGAATGTCGTTGCGCAGGAGCTTAGGTCTGCCGGCTATGAGCTGTGCTACTACAACAACAACCGCAAGGGTGAGGTTGACTTTCTGATGGAGACCTCATCGGGGGAGGTCGTTCCGATTGAGGTCAAATCAGGGAAGGATTACAAGGTCCACACGGCGCTGAACAACTTGCTGGGAACCGAAGCTTACGGAATCGGCAGGGCTTTTGTGCTCTCGGAGCACAACGTTTCGAGCGAGGAACGCAAGGGGAAGCCCGTTTATTATCTCCCGCTCTATATGACGCTCTGTCTGAGTGACGAACGGGGAGTCTTGCCGGGGTCTGGCGTGTTTGCGCCGCCGGCGTTTGAGGATTGGAGGTGAAGGGGGCACCGCCGCAGTATACGGCCCCGGACATTCACGATGGATGCCCGGGGCCGCTTGGTACAGGCGCAAGTCCGCGTGTCTCAGAGGGCTGGTTTGCCTGCCCTTATGCGTTCACGGCGGCGGCGGCGTTGGTGCCGGCCAGGCGGCCGAAGGTGAGCGCCGTGCCCAGCGAGATGCCGGCCACGATGACCGGGTAGTCCACCAGGAAGCGGCGGCCCTGGTTGTTGCCGGCGCAGAAGAGGCCCGGAATCGGCTCCTCGGCGTCGTTGACCACGTGCAGGTCGTGGTCGCACTCCAGGCCGCCCATCATGACGAGCATGTACTTGCTCGCCGAGAAGGCGCAGGCGTAGAACGGCGGGTTCTCCACGGGGAACAGGCGCTTGGCCATCTTGCCGAAGTCCTCGTCGAAGCCGGCGTGGCACAGGTCGTTGTAATGGGCGATCTCGGCCAGGGCAGTGTCGGCGGGCAGCCCCATCATCTCGACGAGCTCCTCGAGCGTGTCGGCCTTGTAGGTGACGGCGTCCTCCACCATCTGCTGGGTGGTATAGCCCAGGCCGAACCCGGAGAGCACGAGCTCGTAGTCGCCCACCTCGTCGTCGGGCACGAAATGCGTGGTGTAGCCGTGGCCGTCGGGCATGTCGATGATTTGCTCGGGCCACTTGGAGTCGAAGATCTGATAGGCGCGGATGTCCTGGGCGGCCTTCTCGGGGTCGGTCGAGACGGGCTGGCGGCAGAGCATCTGCGTGAGGTTCTGGCCGGGGATGTCCTCGTCCATGAAGCGCTTGCCGGCCATATTGAGCTGCAGGTAGGAGTCCACGCCCAAGGCCGCGCCCATGTGGTGCGCCATGGGGGCGTGGGGGCCGTTCTCCATGCGGCCGCCGGCCCAGATGCCCATGAGGTGACCGTCGCCGGTGTCAACGCCCCCGCCGTAGTCGGCGTACTCGGGGGCATAGTACCTCACCATGTCGTTGTTTGCGCCGTAGTCGCCGCAGGTAAGCACGACCTGCTTGGCGTTCACCTTGATGTAGCCGGCATCGGTCTTGGCGTAGGCGCCGCATACGGTGCCGTCCTCGTTCTGGACGAGCTGCTCACCGGCTGCGCCGAAGATGATCTGGCCGCCCGCGGCCTTACCCGCGTCCATGGCGGCCTGGCAGGCCCACTGCATGTTGGGGTTCGTGGTGATGGTGCCGTGGAAGTAGGGGTAGAACTCCTCGCGGTAGTCGTAGCCCTCGTTTGCCGGGAAGCACTTCGGGCGGATGTAGAACTCCTTGTCGGTCTCCTTCTCGGCGGCCGTTCCCTTCAGCACCTCGAAGTCGGCGCCCTCCACGAACCAGTCGAAGTCCTGGCCGGAGTGGTCGTACCAGTAGGAGAGCATCCAGGGGTCGATGCGCGAGGCGCACTCCTTCTGCATCTCGTGCATGATGACCTCCTTGGGCTCCCACTCGATGCCCAGGTCCTTCTGGATCTGAGAGCCCACGACGCCGAAGTCGCCGGCCATGTAGATGACCGAGTAGCTCTCCTCGGGCTGCTTCTCCAGGGCGATGGTCTTCACGCCGGTCTCGGCAGCCGCCTTGAAGGCGGCGGTGCCGGCCAGGCCCATGCCGATGACGAGGACGTCGCAGTCCTGCTCGTCCACGATGTCGCTGGGCACCTCGGGTTTGGTGAGAAATGCGGGCTGGGCGGCAGCTGCTTCGGTGGCGACGACCTCGTCGGCCAGGGCGACACCGGTGGCGGCCAGGGCGCCTGCGCCGGCGGCAGCTCCGGCGACAAAGTTGCGACGAGAAATGCTCATGGGAATCTCCTATCTCTCATATATAAGAAGAGGGACGCACGAAACGGGTGGCCGTCCGATAAGTCCTCGAAACTAGGATGCGCTGCAGCAAGGCGCGCGATGGCGATGTGTACTGGAGCACATGAGCCGGAGCGGAACGCGGCTGCAGCGCATCCAAAGATTGTTTAAGCGTCCCAGTTCTCCAGGCTGGAGGCGTGACGGGCGCTGATGCGGCCCCACACCTGGTTCTCGGCGTTGTTTCCGCCGGTGATGCCGTAGGAGTGGTCCTGGAAGTTGCCGAAGCAGCCGGCGGCGTACAGGCGCGGGATGGGGTTGCCGGCGGGGTCGAGCACCTGGCCGTTCGCGTTCTTCTCGGGGCCGCCCAGTGTGGAGCAGGAGCCCGGGTAGATGGCGTAGGCGTAGTAGGGCCCCTCCTCGGAGAGGGCCACCAGGGTGGAGGCGTTGCGGTCGAAGCGCTCGTCGCGGCCCTGCTCGCAGAAGCCGTTGTACTCGGCCACGGTGGCCGCGAGCGTGTCGGCGTCCATCCAGTTGTCCCAGTCCTTCATCTGGGCGGCAAGCTCCTCAAGGGTGTCGGCCTTCATGATCCAGCCCTTGTCCACCTCGGCCTGGTTGTCCTGGCTCCAGCCGTCCCAGTCGCGCAGCTCGTCGGGCAAGTCGCTCGCAAAGTTGCCGCACTCGAAGAAGTCGCCTTGGCTCGTGGCGAGCTTGCCGGCCTCGAAGGTCGCCTGATCGAAGACGCACCAGGTGGGGATGCGGTCGAAGTCGCAGATGGCGTCGTTGAACGACATGAGCGTGTGCCAGCCGTTGTGGGGCGAGCCCGTGTTGTTCTCGTCAACGAAGCGCTTGCCGAGACGGTTCACCCAGATGTAGGAGGGGCCGGCGGGGAAGGCCAGAACGGAGAAGTCGTTCTCGGGGTCGCGGGTGTACATGGAGGTCATCGAGATGACGTTGTCCATGTGCCACAGCTTGGCGCCGACCTCCTCGACCATGCGGATGCCGTCGCCGGTGTTGAAGCGCCAGCCCTCGAACTTGAACGGATAGATCTTGAGGTACTTGTTCTTGAGCTCCTCGTTGAACTCGAAGCCGCCGCACGTCATGATGACGCCCTTGCGCGCCTTCACCGCCTTGGGCGTGGCGTCGTCGCCGATGAGGGTGTAGGCGCCCACGATCTCGCGGGTGGCGGGGTTTTGGATGAGGTGCTCGTCATGGCAGTCGAACATGATCTGCGCGCCGAGCTCGGCGCGCTTGGCGTCAAGCTCGTGGAACGTCTTCATGCCGAAGCCCTCCACGGAGGAGAGGCGCTGGCAGCCGGCGAACTTGTCCTCGTCGAGCTTGTAATACTCGGGGATGGAGCCGGCAAGGGCCGAGTCGACGATCTCGTAGGTCATGCCGTACTTGTCGGCATACTCGGTGTTGCGGGCGCACTCCTCCACCCAGGCGTCGGCCATGTCGTCGGCGATGGCGCCCTTGGAGAAGGTGCGCAGGTACTCCTTGAACGTCTCCTTCTTGTCTTCGGGGATGATGGTCCACTCGCCGTTGTTGATGCGGGAGTTGCCGCCGCCCTCAACCGGGGCCTTCTCAAGAATGAGAACTTCCTGGCCGCACTCGTCGGCACCGATGAGCGACGCCCACATGCCGGCTCCGCCATACCCGATGACGAGCAGGTCGCACTCGTAGTCCCAGGCCTCGGGCAGCCAGGACTGGTCGGCGGTCTCGTCGGCCATGGCGGCGCCGGCCCCTGCGAGCGCGGCCATTCCGGCGGCGGCGCCGGCCCCCTTGACGAAGTTGCGGCGCGATACGTTGTTGCTCATGTGTCTTTCCCCTTTCGTTTTGCGACGGATTGCCCCGCCGCTTGTGACGCAAGACTGGTATGCTTGTGCGAGCAGCGCCGCCGGGCCGCCTGTGGGCTGTGCCCTGCGCACGCTAGGTTCGACTATTGCCGCAATGTTTCGCCGCGGCATCTCGCGGGCCGTCGTATTGTTGTGTTTGCTGGCTCATATTGCGCGTCGTATGGACACGCTGAGCTGGTGTTTTGATTGAGGGGTGAGTGCGTGCGCGCAGCCGGGGGAATGGCGGCACGTAAGGGAGATGGGTCGCCGGCTCGCAACGGCGGCCATGTGGGCAAGGGCTTGTCGGCTTTCGAGCTTGCCGTCTTGGCGCTCGGCTTCGGCCTTTGCCATGCGTGGGTCGTGGGATTTCTGGGCTTCGCCGGCCGCTACGACTTGGAGGCGGGAGGTTTCCTCGGGTATGACCAGGTGTATCTGTTTGCCGGTGCTGCGGCGGCAACCGTGGTCGCATGCCTCTTTTCGCGCATGTTTGGGAAGCGGTCATGGGATGAGGAGGCCCAGGCGTCCGAGGCTCCCCTTGATGGGCGTGCGCATGTCGGATGCGGCGAGCGTGTCGTACGGGCCGGCCAGCCTGTCGGCCTCGCGCCGTTTCCCGCTGTGAACCTGGCGACTGCGATCGTCGCCCTGGCGGTGCTGGGCGTTGCCGTGGCGGTGGGCACCAAGCCGCTTCTGGTGGCGGCGTTTGCCGCGTGCGGCGTCTCGTCTGCCTTCTTGCAGATGAGCTGGGGCGTCCGCTTCTCGCTTTTCAGCATGCGCACGGCGCTTCTCTCGGTTCCTTTGGGTGCGATGGTGACGGCCGTTGTCATGATGGTCTTGCCGGCGGACGCACTGTTTTCCTGCCTGTATGTGCTGCCGTTGCTGTCGCTGCTTCTGCTGTGCTCGCACCGCGTGGGCGATTCCATCGTGCTGAAGTTGAGCTTTGATGCGCCGCCGGGCGACGGCGACGATTCCGTCTGCGCGCTTTCGCCCGTCTCCCCCGGGACCTTCGTGCGCCTCATGGCCTCCATTGCCGTGTTTTCCCTGGTGGGGCGCTGCCTCGATTCCTTCCCGGCGGCGTCGGTCGATGCGGGGGCTCCCGAGTTTGTGGCTGACAACTACGCATTCTTGGCAATTCTCGCCGTCGGCATTCTGCTCGTGGTGTTTGCGCTTGTGTTTGGCGAGCGGTTCGACGTCATGCTCGTCTATCGCCTTTCGCTTCCGTGCATGGTGGCCGGCTTCGCTGTGCTCACGATGTTCATGGACCGCTTCACAATCGTCTCAGTTGCCATCGTCACCATCGGTTACGAGTTCTTTGACCTGCTGTTTTGGGCATTGCTCGTTGGGCTTGTGAGGCAAGGGCCGGTACGGCGCCCCCTCTTTGTCTTCGGCTGGGGCGTCGCGCTCACTTATGTGGGCATGGGAGCCGGCACGCTCGTCTCGCGTGCCGTCGTGCCGCCCATCCTTGCCGGGACGCTCGACATGTCGGCGCTGGCCCTCATG
>CAKUKJ010000181.1 GCA_934662525.1 uncultured Coriobacteriales bacterium
CTCCCGAGCTTATCAGCTGCCCTACATGCGCGCGCTGTCAGGTGGACATGATCCCCATTGCCCGCCAGGTAGAGGAGCGCCTACGGACGCTGAGCCTTCCCATCTCGGTGGCTGTCATGGGATGCGAGGTCAACGGCCCCGGCGAGGCGAGGGGGGCCGACATAGGCGTCGCATGTTCCCGCGGCTCGGGCGCCATTTTCTGCCATGGCGAGGTGGTGCGCCGCGTGCCGGCCGACCAGATAGTCGAGGCGCTCTTTACAGAGATAGCGTCGCGCTTCTGACTGCAGGGAGACGCACTGGCCCCGCACTGCTAGAATATGCGGGTTCACCATTTCCTTTGATTGGAGTTTTGCACTTATGACCAGCTCGTACATGAGGATGTCTCGCCTGTATGCCCCCACGCTGCGCGAAGACCCGCAGGATGCCGACATCGCCAGCCACCGCCTGTTGCTGCGCGCCGGCTGCATTCGCAAGACCGCATCGGGCCTGTATTCCTATCTGCCGCTTGCCTGGCGCTCGCTTCTCAAGATCGAGCAGATCGTGCGCGAGGAGATGGACGCCATCGATGGCCAGGAGGTCATGCTGCCCATCCTCACGCCTGCTGAGTTCTGGCATCAGTCGGGCCGCTGGAACGATTACGGCCCCGAGCTCATGCGCATCTCCGACCGTCATGAGCGCGAGTTCTGCCTGGGCCCCACGCACGAGGAGACGTTCACCGACCTCGTGCGCAACGAGCTGCGCTCCTACAAGCAGCTGCCTGTGACGCTCTATCAGATTCAGGATAAGTTCCGCGACGAGGCGCGCCCGCGTTTCGGCCTTTTGCGCGGCCGTGAGTTCATCATGAAGGACGCCTATTCCTTCCATGCCGACCGCGACAGCCTCCAGAAGACCTATGAGGACATGAACGGCGCTTACGCCCGCGTGTGCGATCGCTGCGGCATCGAGTACGCCGCCGTTGAAGCGGACTCCGGCCAGATCGGCGGCAAGGTCACGACCGAGTTCATGGCCATTGCCGAGGCCGGCGAGGCCGAGCTCGTGTACTGCGAGTGCGGGTATGCCGCCGACGTCGAGGCCGCCGAGGCCCAGCCGCATCTGACGCTGTGCGAGGCCTCCTCGTGCGAGAAGGTCTACACGCCCAACTGCGGCACTATCGAAGACCTCGCGGCTTTCCTCAAGGTTCCTGCCACCGAGACCGTCAAGGCCTTTGCGCTTGTGGACTGCGAAGGCCGCGGTTGGGTTGTTTTCGTGCCCGGCGACCATGAGGTCAACGAGTGCGCGCTCGACCATCGCTTCGGCGAGTGGCACATGATGACCGAGGAGGAACTCGTCTCCTTCGGCCTCGTCAAGGGCTTCATCGGCCCCAAGGGCATCTCCGACAAGGTGAGCGTGCTTGCCGACGAGTCGCTGCGTGCCCAGAAGAAGTGGATCAGCGGCGCCAACGAGGTCGGCTACCACTTCGTCGCGGCCGAGTGCGGCGTTGACTTCCCCGAACCGGAGTACGCCCATGTCGCGGCCGCTCAGGCCGGTGACAAGTGCCCGTGCTGCGGCAAGGACCTTTCCAGCGCCCGCGGCATCGAGATGGGCCAGACGTTCCAGCTCGGCACAAAGTACTCCGAGGCAATGGGAGCCACCTTTGCCGACGAGAACGGTCAGGAGCAGCCGTTCCTCATGGGCTGCTACGGTATCGGCGTGTCGCGCACCCTTGCCGCTATCGTAGAGCAGCACAACGACGAGCACGGCATCGTGTGGCCCGTTTCCGTCGCGCCGTATGAGGTCGCGGTCATTCCTCTTGCCAGCGGCGACGATGTGCTCCAGCCCCTGGCGGAGAAGGTTGCCGCCGAGCTTGCCGAACTGGGCGTTGAGGTGGTGCTCGACGACCGCGATGAGCGTCCTGGCGTGAAGTTCGCCGACAATGACCTTATGGGCTTCCCGTACCAAGTCGTTATCGGCAAGAAGAGCGCAGCTGCCGGCAACGTCGAGCTCAAGTGCCGTGCCACAGGCGAGCGCTCTGTTGTTCCCGCTTCCGAGATTGCCGCCCAGCTCGCCGATGCCATCAAGGCGCAGAGGGCGTAGGCTCTGCTCTTTATGGGATGTGCAAGAGGGCTGTTTCGGGGGTGACTCCAACAGCCCTCTTTTTCTGGCCCGTTCGTTCCTCCCGATCTTTCGCGGCAATCAAGAGGGCGTCGCGATACTGAAATCCCTTGCGGCAGGCGGGAGATTTAGCTGAGGGCAACTCCTCCGAGCCATCCCCAGCGCGGCGTGACGGTTGTGCCGTAGTAGCTGACCCAGCTGCCCAGGTCGATGGAACGAATATAGCCGATGTTGTCCATCACGGTGCCGCCTCCCACATAGATGCCTACGTGGCCGTAAATCTGACCGGCAGAGGTGTGCGGGTGCGAGGAGACCGCGACGATCATGCCGGGCTGAATCGAGCCTTGGTTGGACGAGTAGCACCATGAGGCATACATGTCGCACGCGTCGCCGCCGAAGTAGCCGATGCCGGCGTTGGTAAAGACGTTGGTGACCCATGCCGCGCAGTACCCGGCGCCGGGGGAGGGCGTGGAGTTGCACGCGCTTACCACCGCGCTTGCCGACGTGCCGCCATAGGCGCCCGATTGCTGCGCCTGTCGGGCGGCCTCAGCCGCAGCCTCCGCCTCGGCGGCCGCCTGCGCCTGGGCGATGAGCTCCTGGTTGTATTGCTCGGTGAGGGTCTGCACTTGTTCGTCGAGGTTTGCAAGCAGGTTGTAGGCGTCGCTCTGGCGTTGCTGCATCTCGGCAAGTTGCTGTTCTTGCTGGGCGCGCAGGCTCTCGAGCTCGGCCAGCTGGGCCTCGAGGTCGGACTCGTAAGCCTCGAGCTGCGCCTGCATGTCTTTGACCTGGGCGATGAGCTCGGCCTCGGCGTCGCTTACCTTGTTGAGGTAGTAAACGTTGCGGAAGAGCTCCTCGAAGTCGGCCGCGTTGAGGATGACGTCGATGGTTGCGGCCGAACCATGCTTGTAGCTGTTCGACACATAGGTCGCCAGGTCCTCTTGGGTTGCGGCGATCTGCGCTTTCGTGGCATCGATTTGCTGCTGGGTTTGGGCAATCTCGTCGTTTTTGGCCTCGATGGCGCCGAGGGTGACGTCAAGTTCTTGGCTGAGCTGCTGATACTCCCAAGCCAGCTCGTCGATTTGCGCCTGGACGGTCTCGTATTGTGCCTGCGCGTCGGCCAAGGCGGCGGCAGTGGCCTCTTCTGCATGGGCGGTTCGTGCGCCGCCCGCATACGCGCAAAGCGCTGCGCCCATTCCGGCCAGTTTCCCAAACAGTTTCCCGAACTCGCGGCGAGAGAGGAGAATCATCGGCCAACCTTCCGTTCGGCATGAAAAAGGCCGAGAGGCAAACCCCTCGGCCTTGGCAAAAGCAATGGTGGGCCCAGCAGGATTCGAACCCGCAACATAGGGATTATGAGTCCCCCGCGCTAACCGTTGCGCCATAGGCCCATGAGGTTCTCAGTATACCATATGCGGCTTGTCCTCAACTTCATATCGACCAGTCTTCACTTCAAAGCCGTTTTGTGGCGTGCACACACGACGATTGAGATGCGGTCGAGTTGGCAGTTTGACCCGTCGCCCTATCTCCGTACTTCTTCTAGAGCCGCGCGTATCCGGGTATGGGGTGGGGGCGGGTGGGTTATAGTTGTTGCGATATATTTCCACGGCTGCAAATGCCACCCGTGACGAAGATTGGAATATGGCCGCATGATCGTACAGGTCGACAAGCTCACAAAGTCCTTCGGTGGTCGCACGCTTTTCAGCGACGCTTCGTTTCAGATAAACGCGCACGAGCGCTATGCCTTGGTTGGGCCTAATGGCGCGGGCAAGACCACAATGCTCAAGATGATCATGGGCGTCGAGGCGCCTGATTCGGGCAACGTCTACTTTGCCAAGAACACCTCGGTGGGATACCTTGAGCAGGAGGCCATCGAGATTTCCGGTCGGTCGGTGCTCGAAGAGGTGCTTTCTTCGGCTACCGAGATACGGGCGCTTGAGAAGCGCATAGCGGAGCTCGAGCACCTGTTGGGCGACCCCGCTCACGAGCAAGACCACGAGCAGCTGCTTGAGGAGTACGGGCGTGCTCGCAACCGTTTCGAGGCTGCAGACGGCTACGAGATCGAGCCCCATGCCAAGTCCATCCTTACCGGCCTAGGCTTTTCCATCGAGGACCTCTCGCGCGACGTTGCCGAGTTCTCTGGCGGCTGGCAGATGCGTATCCAGCTCTCCAAGCTGCTTCTCCGCCATCCCGACGTCTTGTTGCTTGACGAGCCCACCAACCACCTCGACTTGGCAAGCGTTCGTTGGCTTGAGAGCTTTCTGTCGAGCTATGACGGCGCCATCCTCATCGTGAGCCACGACCGCGCTTTCCTCGACGGCATGGTCAACCACGTGGCCGCCATCGAGCATGGTAAGCTTACCGTTTATGTGGGCAACTACTCATCCTACATCGAGCAGCGCGAGGCGGCTCTGGAGCAGCTCAAGGCCGCCAAAGCCGAGCAAGACCGCGAAATAGCCCATCTTGAGGAGTTCATCGAGAAATTCCGCTACAAGGCGACGAAGGCACGCCAGGCTCAGGATCGCATCAAGAAGCTTGACAAGCTTATGGCCGAGCGCATCGTGTTGCCCGAGCAGCAGAAGAAGGTCCATTTCCATTTCCCCCAGCCGCCTCGAACATCTGACCTTGTACTTGAACTCAAGCATGTTGCCAAGAGCTATGGCGACAAGCATGTATACTCTGACGTTTCACTTAAACTTTATCGTGGTGAGCGCGTTGCCCTTGTCGGTCCCAACGGTGCGGGCAAGTCCACGCTCATGAAGATGATTGCCGGCGACCAGGCGCCTGATGCGGGCACCCGCAAACTGGGCGACCACGTGAGCGTCGCCTATTATGCCCAGCATCAGCTCGAAGAGCTCGACGCCAAGAACACTGTAATGCAGGAGATGGATCGCTCCGCAGCCGGTTGGACCTCTTCCGAGGAACGCCAGCTGCTCGGCGCCTTCCTTTTCAAGGGCGACGACATCGACAAGAAGGTCTCAGTGCTCTCCGGCGGTGAGAAGGCGCGCCTGGCGCTGGCAAAGATGCTTGTGGCCCCCACGCCGCTTCTGTGCCTCGACGAGCCCACAAACCACCTTGACATCGACTCGGTCGACATCCTCGAGGAAGCCTTGTCCCAGTTCGACGGCACCATCGTGCTCATCTCGCACGACCGCCATCTCATTCGAGCCGTGGCCAACCGCATCGTGGAGGTCAAAGACGGCCAGATCACCGTGTATGACGGCGATTATGACTACTACCTTTGGAAGTCGGAGCAAATGACGGGGCAGGCCCCTCAGCCTGCCCGTGACGGGAGGGCCTCCGGCGGCAAGCAGGCGGCCTCCAAACAGGCGCCGTCCGCAACGCAGGAACGTCAGACGGGCGGCAACTATCGCTCGCGCGACCAGCGCAAGGCCGAGGCTGCTGCAAAGGCCGAGGTCGCACGCCGCTTTGCCGATGAGAAGCGCCGGCTTTCCAAGGTTGAGAAGGAAATGTCGGCGGCCCAGAAGCGCCATGCCGAGCTTGTCGAGATGATGTCGTCCAACGACCTCTACGACGATAAGGCGGCCTTCGACAAAGCTATGGACGAGTACTCCAAGC
>CAKUKJ010000182.1 GCA_934662525.1 uncultured Coriobacteriales bacterium
CTCCTCGCGAGACGGAGGTTCTTCCCTATCTGCTTCAACACCAAAGCGCCGATTCAATCGCCGAGAAACTCGGCATATCGCGCAACACCGTGAAAACTCACACGGCGCACATTTACGAAAAGGCAGGCGTCAATACGCGTGCCCAGCTCGTTGACCTCGCGGCGGCGAAAACCATGAGTTTGTAGAGAGATTTGAACCTAATATTGAACTTATTGTTGTGCACGTGCATACTGCCTCTCAAGAAATTGAACCTTTTGGTTTGGTTGAAGGAGGCGGATGGTGGGCGTTGAACTTTCTGATGATGCCGATACGTTTGCGGCGCGTCTCAAGCAGACAATGAAGCGGCGAGGCTTTAAGCAGATAGACCTGGTGAATGCTGCTCAGGCGCATGGCGTCAAGATGGGCAAGAGCTATGTCAGCCAATACGTCTCGGGTAAGACTACGCCTCGTGCTGAAATGTTGAACTTTTTAGCAGAAACCCTCGGCGTTGATGCAGCTTGGCTGCGCGACGGCTCGTCTGCTGAGTCTGCCCCCGCTCCCAGCCAACCACAATCCGGCAGCTCTGTCCACCCCTCCCAGGAAGGAACCCCCATGCGCCAGTTCAAGAAGTCTTCCAAGCTCGACCACGTGCTGTACGACGTCCGTGGGCCGGTGGTCGATGAAGCCAACCGCATGGAGAAGGCCGGCACGCACGTGCTCAAGCTCAACATCGGCAACCCCGCCCCCTTCGGCTTCCGCACGCCCGACGAGGTCGTGGAGGACATGGCTCGCCAGCTTACCGACTGCGAGGGCTACTCCAACTCGCACGGCCTGTTCGCCGCGCGCAAAGCCATCATGCAATACGCCCAGCTCAAGCACCTGCCCAACATCGACATGGATACCATCTACACGGGCAACGGCGTCTCGGAGCTCATCCAGCTCAGCCTGAACGCCCTGCTCGACGACGGCGACGAGATCCTCATCCCCAGCCCCGACTACCCGCTGTGGACGGCATGCGCCACGCTGGCCGGCGGCAAGGCGGTGCACTACGTGTGCGACGAGCAGGCCGACTGGTACCCCGACATCGCCGACATGGAATCGAAGGTGACCGATCGCACCAAGGCCGTCGTCATCATCAACCCTAACAACCCCACCGGTGCCGTCTATCCCCGCGAGGTGCTCGAGCAGATCGTCGAGGTGGCACGCCGCCATCAGCTCATGATCTTCTCCGACGAGATCTACGACCGCCTGTGCATGGACGGCGTCGAGCATGTCTCCATCGCCTCCATGGCTCCCGACCTGCCCTGCGTCACGTTCTCGGGCCTTTCGAAGTCGCACATGATCGCCGGCTACCGCATCGGCTGGATGGTGCTTTCGGGCAACAAACCTGCCATGCGCGACTACATCGAGGGCCTCAACATGCTCTCCAACATGCGTCTGTGCTCCAACGTGCCTGCGCAGTCCATCGTGCAGACGGCCCTCGGCGGCCATCAGAGCGTGAACGACTATATCGTGCCGGGCGGCCGCGTCTACGAGCAGCGCAACTACATTTGGAAGGCGCTCAACGAGATTCCGGGCGTGTCGGCCGTGAAGCCCAAGGCGGCATTCTACATCTTCCCCAAGCTCGACCGCGAGCGGTTCAACATCATCAACGACGAGCAGTTTGCCCTCGACCTGCTGCACGACAAGAAAATCCTCGTCACGTGCGGCACCGGCTTCAACTGGGGCGAGCCCGACCACTTCCGCATCGTCTACCTGCCCCGTATGGAGGTGCTCGAGGAGGCCATCGGCAAACTCGCGGACTTCCTGAGCTACTACCGGCAGTAAGAAATGGCCCTTCTGCCATAGAAAATAATCTGAGGCAGGAGGGCCTGTTTTTTACATCCCCAGCTTGGCGGCGAAGTCGGCCAGCACCTCGGGGATGTCGATGGCCTGGGGGCACACGGCGGCGCAGGCTCCACAACCCAGGCAGGCGCCGGGGCGCTTGTCCTCAGGCAGGGCGGCCACGGCCATGGGGGCAAGGAAGCCGCCGCCGGTGAAGGTATGCTCGTTGTAGAGCGCAAGCAGCTTGGGGATGTCGAGCTCCTGTGGGCAGTGGGTGGTGCAGTAACGGCACGCGGTGCAAGGCACGCCTGTTTTGGCCGCCATGTCGCGCGCGAGGGCGAGAAGCACCGCCTGCTCCTCCGTGTTCAACGGCGCCTCGGTCTCGAACGTGGCGACGTTGGCCTTGAGCTGCTCGAAGTTCGACATGCCCGAAAGCGTTACCACCACAGGCAGGCCCTGGATGAAGCGAAACGCCCACTCGACGGGCTTGAGCTGGGGGTTGATGGCGGCCAAGTGGCTCGTCTCCTCCTCAGAGAGGTTTGCCAGGCGTCCTCCGCGCAAGGGCTCCATGACCCAGGCGGGAATGTTGTGACGTTCGAGCAGCTCAAGCTTCTCGCGTGCCTGCTGGAACTCCCAGTCCAGGTAGTTGAGCTGAATCTGGCAGAACTCCATGCCGGTGCCGTACCCGGCCAGGAAGCGTTCCATGACCTCGACGCTGCCATGGGCCGAAAAACCAAGGTGGCGGATGCGCCCCCTCTCCTTCTGCTCAATCAGGTACTCGTAGGTGCGGTACGAATGGTCGAGGTAGGCGTCGATGTTCATCTCGCACACGTTGTGGATGAGGTAGAAGTCGAAGTACTCTACCTGGCACTTCTCCAGCTGCTTCTCAAAAATCCCCTCGACCTTGCCCATGTTGGACAGGTCGTACCCCGGGAACTTCGTGGCAAGGTAGAACGAGTCGCGCGGGTAGGCCTTGAGCGCCTCGCCCATGGCGAGTTCGGAGTTGCCGGCGTGGTAACCCCAGGCGGTGTCGAAGTAGTTGGCGCCGTGCTCCATCGCGTAGGCCACCATCTCGTTGACGGCCTGCTGGTCGATGCGAGAGTCGTCGCCGTCGATCACGGGCAGGCGCATGGCGCCGAAGCCCAGCTCAGGCAGCTTGATCCCCTGGAAATCACGGTACATCATGGTTGAAACTCCCTCTCTCTTGCGCAGCGTGTAGGGCTTTGAGCTGCAATCCTGCAATGAGTTTTACTGCTTAAAGCTCACTTTAAGTCAAGATGAGGGAGAGCCATGAGGAGCATCCACACAATCGATTGAGCCGATGGATGGTCGATGCCTTTTCCCTCCGCCCAACGCATCACGTGCGGCGCAGGGCGTGACTTTGCCTCCACGTGCCGCCTGCGGCCAGAAGAAACTTGACGAACAGGCCCTTATCGTCAAGCTTCTCTTCCCATGACGCAAAGAAATTGTGGGGAGGTTTGAAAACAGGCGTCATACCTGCGCAAACAGGGGGTACGTTACACCTGTTGCGCCTGCCTTGGCATGACGCCCCTGCACGCCCCGTCGGAAGGACCAGCCCCGCCCATGCTCAGCAGATTCTCTGTCAAGCGGCCCTACGTCATCGTGGTGGCCGTCATCGTCGCCCTCATCCTGGGCGGCGTGTCGCTCTCCAAGATGAAGACCGACCTGTACCCCGAAATGGACCTGCCCTATCTTGCGGTCATCACGACCGACCCAGGCGCCACGGCGGAGAAGGTCGAGTCCGAGGTCACCGACGTGCTCGAGGGCAGCCTCTCCACGGTAAGCGGCGTTTCCAACGTGACTTCCACCAGCTCAGACAACTACTCCATGATCTTCATGGAGTTTGAGGACGGCACCGACATGGATTCGGCGCTCGTGAAGGTGTCTTCGGCGGTGAACGAGGTCTCCTCCGAGCTTCCCGACGGCGCCGGCACGCCCAACTACATGGAGATCAGCTCCGACATGGCGGCCTCGCTCTACCTCGCGGTGCATGACGATTCCAAGGACATCTACGAACTCACTTCGTTCGTGAACGATAAGGTTGTGCCTGAGCTTGAGCGTATAGACGGCGTGGCCGACGTCTCTGTGGCTGGTGCCGTGGAGCAGTCGGTGGAGGTGTGTCTCGACCAGGAGAAGATCGACGCCGTCAACGACAAGCTCGCCGCCCATGTGGACGACTCGCTTGCCGATGCCAAGAAGCAGCTTGATGACGGCGACGCCCAGCTCGCCCAGGCGCAGTCCGACCTCGACAACCAGCGTGCCCAGCTTGATGCCGCCGGCGGACGCGACGCCAACCCCGACGCCTACGCGCAGATAGATGCGACCCAGGCCCAGCTCGACGAGCAGGCGTCCCAGCTCAAAGACTCTCGCGAGCAGTTCGACGAGCAGCGCGACGCCGCGCTTGCCCAGGCAAACGTTGACCAGCTCGTGGACAAGTCCACGCTCTCCCAGGTCATCTCCGCCCAAAACTTCGCCATGCCCGCCGGCTATGTGGACGACGCCGACGACGGCCAGTGGCTCGTGCGTGTGGGCGAGGGCTTCACCTCGGTCGACGAGCTTTCTGACCTGGTGCTCGCCGACATCGACGGTGTGGGCGAGGTCAAGCTGTCCGATGTGGCGGACGTCACGCTCATCGACAACGCCGGCGATTCCTACATGCGCGTGAACGACTCCACGGGGTTGCTGCTCTCCGTGTACAAGACCTCCACCGCCTCCACAAGCGACGTGTCGAAGGCGGTTGCCGAGCGCGTGGCCGAGCTGGAGGAGGACAATTCCACCCTCGAGCTCGACACGGTGTACGACCAGGGCGATTACATCCAGCTTTTCATCAGCAACATCCTCCAGTCTCTGCTTCTGGGCGCAGCTCTTGCCATCGTGGTCCTCGCGCTTTTCTTGAAGTCGGTCAAGCCGACGATCGTGGTGGCGTTCTCCATCCCGTTCTCGGTGCTGTGCGCCCTCATCTTCATGTACTTCTCGGGCCTCACGATCAACGTGCTCACGCTGGGCGGCATCGCGCTCGCCATCGGCATGCTTGTGGACAACTCGATCATCGTGCTCGAGAACATCTACCGTCTGCGCGGGCGCGGCATCGCCCCTGCCCGTGCGGCCGTCCAGGGCGCCAAGCAGATCACAGGTGCGGTCATCGCCTCCACGCTCACCACGATCTGCGTGTTTCTGCCTGCCATCTTCACAACGGGCCTGGTGAGCCAGCTGCTCGTGCCGTTCGCGCTCACCATCGCCTACGTGCTCGTGGCGTCGCTGCTCGTGGCCCTCACTCTTGTGCCTGCCGTGTCGACGTACATGTTCAAGCATGTCAAGCCCCAGAAGGTCGGCTGGTTCGAGCGCCTGCGCGACGGTTACGCTCGCTCGCTCGATTTCTTCCTGCGCCACAAGGCCCTGCCCGTCATCGTCGCCCTCGGCTTGCTCGTGTTCTCGGTGGCCGGGGTGCTCAACATGGGCATCAACATGATGCCGTCCATGTCGAGCAAGACCATCATGGCGTCCATCACGATGCCCAACGGCACCGACAAGGACACAGCGGTCAAGACGGTCGATGAGGCCGTCGATGCCATGCTCTCGGTCGACGGCGTCGAGCTCGTCGGGGCCATCGACGGCAACGCGGCGCTCTCGGTCATGTCCTCGGCTGCGGGATCGACCGGCGACAGCGACACGTTCAACCATTTCACGGTATACGTGCAGCTCGACGACTCGGCCCTCTTCCTCGACCGGCGCTCGCCGGCCTACATGGGGAGCATAACCGAGTTCCTGCTCGCGCCGTCGCTCCTCGCCGGCTTTGAAGACCTCGCGGGGGCCGTGCGCAAGGGCGGCACGGCC
>CAKUKJ010000183.1 GCA_934662525.1 uncultured Coriobacteriales bacterium
CTCGACACGGTGTTGCGGCACAGCCCCGCCCGCCGCGCTCCTTGGGGGCCAAAAGGCGCGCCTCGAAGTCGCTCATGTCCTTGGCCTAAGGAACCATAATCCTTGACGTCCTACCGTCTCCTAGCATCGCGGGAACATGTAGCGATAGAACGCCTCGATAACACCCGGCCCAGATGTGCACTCAAACCGTTGGCACAAGTTCTTCGAACCATTTACCGATTCTTTCACGCCGCTAAGGAAAACGATGGACAAGCCTTTAGCTAGCTCCTTACCACCGCAACACCGCAGGTAAAAGGCTTGTTTGTTTGAGTCGATAACACTTAATCATCGTCTAAAGTATATCTATCGGTGTTGATACGTGAAAAGAGCAACACGCCCGGCGAGCACCACGCTCGTAATTCACAGACGGCCGCGTTGCACCCAACTCCCCAGCTGGTACAATCTTGACGTCGGCCTGCTCGTAAATGATAAAGTCTTTGGGCCCATCCAACTCCCCAGCTGGTACAATCCTGAGCAGAACGTCGATGACGCGACGTCTGTCTTTGGGCCCATCCAACTCCCCAGCTGGTACAATTCCGACACTGCTACCAGAGGTTGCAATCCTAGTCTTTGGGCCCATCCAACTCCCCAGCTGGTACAATTATGACGTGAATCAGGCGGGCGCGGACGAGGTCTTTGGGCCCATCCAACTCCCCAGCTGGTACAATGGCTACAGCGTGCACTTCCAAGACAGCACGGTCTTTGGGCCCATCCAACTCCCCAGCTGGTACAATGGTCTCAGCAGAAAAGGCCCTATAGCAGGGCCTTTTCTGCTATATAGGCATAGAAAAACACCTTTGGAAACCTCTCTCTAAGTATGCTGAGGGCATTTTTCTAGAAAACCGTCCCAGAAAAAGGTTCGCCCGACTACACCAAAATGTAGCCGGGCTGACCTTGCGAGTAACCACAATTGTGTGGTTCTCTTGTCTAAGAGCGTCATCCAACTCCCCAGCTGGTACAGAGCATCTCTTTCGACGACGCCCATTATAGCAAGAGAAGGGGGCAGGTATGCCGAGAAGAACGATTTGCATCCAGAACCGGGCCAAGCTCAGCGTGAAGGCGGGGTCGCTCGTCGTCTCGCAGGAGGGGCGCGAGACGCCCGTCCCCCTCGAGGACATATGGGTGGTGATTCTCGAGACGCACCAGGCCGTAATAACCTCAGCGGCCCTCTCGGCCCTGGTCAGCGCGGGCATCGGCGTGATGACGTGCGGGAGCGACCACATGCCCAACGGGCTTACCCTGCCCATCGGCGCCCACTCCCGCCATGCCGCAATCGTGGAGAACCAGCTCGCCATCTCGAAGCCCCTCAAGAAGCAGCTCTGGCGGCGCATCGTCGTGCAGAAGATAGCCAACCAGGCGGCGGCGCTCGACCTGCTGGGGAAGGACGGGTCGGCGGTGCGCAGGCACGGCGGGGCGGCAGTGCTCTCCGACGACAGCTCGGGCAGGGAGGACGTGGCCGCCGCAGCGTACTTCAAGCTCCTGCTCCCCGAGGGCACCAGGCGCGACGGGCCCTACGCCCCCGCGCTCGACTACGGCTACGGCGTGCTGCGCGCGGCCATCGGACGGGTGGCGGTGGCCGGCGGCTGGCTCGTGTCGCGCGGGCTGCACCACCACAGCGACCTCAACGCGTTCAACCTCGTGGACGACCTCATCGAGCCCTTCCGCGCGCTCGTGGACCTGCTCGTGGTGGCCAACGGCCTCAAGGGGAACCTCACGCACGAGAGCAAGCGCGCGCTCGCCGGGGTTTTCGAGTACGAGATGCGGGTAGGCGGGGAGGGCCTCGGGGTGCAGGCCGCCATCGAGGACGTCTTCGACTCGCTCAAGGCGGCGGTTCTGGAAAACGACGCCGACAGGCTTAGACTCCCAGAACTCGTCGCCCTGCGGCGCGTCCAGACAGAATAGGGTGAGGGGGATGAGGCCGATGAGGCTGATCGTCATGTTCGACCTGCCGACCGGCAGCAAGAGGGAGCGCAAGACCTACTCGGAGTTCCGCAAGTTCCTCGTCGAGGACGGCTACACGATGCTGCAGTTCAGCGTGTACACGCGCATCCTGCTCAGTCGCGACGGGGCCGACGCGCACGTGAGGAGGCTGCGGGCCCACGTGCCTGCGGCAGGATCGGTGACGGTGCTCGTGCTGACGGAGAAACAGTACTCCTGCCGCAAGACGCTGGTCGACACACGCCCAGGCAGGCAGGAGGCCGACCTGGGCGCGCAGCTCACGCTAACGTTCTGACAGGTTGTAGTAGCACCTGCCGAGCACGTCCTCTTGGATGACTCGGACGCGGTCGTCGCGTCCGAGTTGCGCAATTGTCGGCCAGTCCTTTATCTCCTCGCCCGTGCCAACGGCGTCGAAGGTCCAGCCGGCGGTGTTGATGCTCGCGCCATGGAACCTCCCCAGCCTCCCGTTTATCGAGACGACGTCCCCGGGGAACACGACAACCGGCTCCCCTACCTTCGCCGCCTCGGGCGCCTCGGGCCACTCGCCCCTGGCTGAGTGCGCCTTCATGTACCTCGGCACATACGTCCCCGTCGAGATGGCGGGCATGTCGGCGTAGTACACGGGCTCCCCGTACCACTGGCCCTTGACCTTGCCCTTGGGGCGCGCCCCGGGGTCGCACCACAGCCGCAAGAACGCCATGCCGCCCACGATGTGGGCGTTGCCCTCCCCGTCCACCACGTAGTTCCCGCTCGGCTTGGCTCCCTTGCGCAGCCAGAGCTGGCCCTTCCCGTCCTCGCGACGGCCGTCGAAGCGGTACGTCGTCTCCTCGAAGGCCTGGCCCGTCACGCCGTGGTCGGCCATGCGCGTGGGGACGACGGCTTCGCGGGCTGCGCGCACGTCGTCGGCGAATCCAGGCCATGGCTGCGCGTCTGCGAACAGGGCGGCCCGCTGTTCCTTGGGCACTAGGTGCTTCTTGGCGCTCGCCTCCGCCAGCCTCTTCACCATGCCGGCGCTACATGCAGCGATGACGGCAGCGTCCACGGCGTGGTGCCGGTCATCGGAGCGATCTTTAGTGTCGCCTTCGCCGTAGTTGAGATGCCAGGCGTAGCGCAAGTTCGCCGTGGCGGCACCGGCGACGGCATACACGTGCCGTTTGATGCCGGAGTCAGAAGGGAATGCCAGCATTTCCTCAAGATAGTCCTTTACCGCTCGGGACATGTAGCGGTCATCGCTGAGGTTGCGGTCTATAAACTCGTCTTGCTTGGAGGCCAGGTCCTTTTCGAGCAAGTGCGCCTTCTTGCGCTGCGGCAGCTTCGCGGCCTGCACGCGCGCGCAAAACTCGTCCCACGAGGGCGCGCCTGCCTCGCCGCTCGTCATCCATTCGAAAGGACTCCGCTCACGCTTGTCCTGGTTGCTCTTGGCAAGCACGAGCACCTTGTTGGCCCGCGAGTCATCACAGGTGCGTGAATAAGGCAAAACATGATCGATCTGGCAATACGCGGAGTCCTTTACCAGGCGCTCAAAATCGATGGGCGCGCCCGTATACGCGTCAAAGCCGCCCTGCTCTTCCCAAAACTCAAGCTTGCGGATAACGATGCCTTTGACCTCATCGGGGTCCATTCCCAAAGCCTCGGCCGCATCACGAGCCAGCCGTTTTCTCCTTGCCTCGTTCTCCCTGTTGGATTTAGAAATCTTGTCCTTCTCCTTCTGGGAGAGCTTGAGCTCGCGCCCGAGCTCAATGTGAATCTCGTCCGGCACGCCGTATATGCGCACGACGGCATTCACGATGCGCCGCATCCTTGCCATAGCGCGTAGCACAACCGGGTTGCGGCAGGTCGGGTCATATTGAACGTAAGGGGGCAGCAGTTCGAAACGCTCGCCCTCGTCTGCCAGCCTCTTCTGCGCCAAGCCCGTGGCCTCTTCGGCCTCATAGAGCGTATCGATCCCCTCGGCCTCAAAAGCGCCCAAAAGCATGCCTTCGGCAAGCAGGCTGCGAAAGCCGTATCCTTTGAACACTTTGGAGGTGAACGGCACCTTGTCTACCAGGGCCCCCATCTCCCCGTCGGTCAGCTCGAGCTCTTCAAGACGACCGCAGAGCGTCTCGGGAGAGCTCGCATAGGTCAACGCCTCGCCGATTGCATCCGCAAGTTCTCGGTTTGCAAGCATCCGCTTGAGAAGTTCGGCCGGAACTCCCACCTTGCGGAGTTTGCGCCACGCACGGGGCTCGAAGGGCTCACGGTTTTTCTCGTCCTCGGCGTCGACCCCCTTAAAGGAGCCCCGCCCCGTCCAATCCATCTCCTTACGGATGAGGGCGTAGGTGACTTTGCAGTCTTTGTTGCCCTTGATGGGCTCGGGACTGAAGAGGATGCCAACGAGCTGCTGCCGAAGCCAGAATGGGATGGCTTTCTCTGCTCCAGAGGCATCGACGAAGCGAACGTGGGCGAGCCGCTCTTGAGCGCGCAACATTTCAGAGGTCAGGTCCGCCGACGCCGCACGCTTGAGCTCTGGGAAATAGGAACACGGGCCAACGAGGCCATACACACGCTCGTCATAATCGGACGTCTGCTTCTGCCATGTGAGACACTCCAGGTAATCCCGCTCGAACGAAGCATCGGCATGGGTAGAGCCGAAGGAACGCTGCGCGGCAAAAAGCGCACGAACCTCGCTCACGACCTGGACATTCGTCACACACAGCGTATATTCGCCGCCTTTGTTGCGCGACTTGCCCAGAGAGGCAAGCATCTCCCCCACCGTGCGCCACCCGCCCTCGCTCATGCGGGCATTGTTCTCCTTGATGGCGGCGAGGACCTTGCCATCATCGCTCGATTTCTCCACGTCGTCGGGCGAGCCTTCCCCATGGGGAATGTAACCGCGCCGAACACACAGTGAGTAGAGGATGCGCGCCCACTCGCGATTTGACAAGAGCCGGTCGAGGCCTTCGGCCCGCAAGGCAAAAAGCTGGCATTCGCCCTTCTGCGGCTGAAACCACTCTTTCTGAGCGCCCTGGGGAACGAGGCCCTCTCCCTGCATGAGCCGCAAGGCATGCGAAAGCCTGTCGCGCGTGCGTTTAACGTTGCGGCGCATGGAGCGAGCACTTCGCCTGCCAACGGCCAGGCTCACCTTGGTCTTGGGCTCCTGAGGAGCGTCGAATAAGTGGGAACCCATCTCCAGAATCTTGTGGTTGTTCATGTCAAGCAGGCAAAAACCGCAGCTTGCAATGCCGGGGTCCAAGCCAAGGACGTAATACGGCCGCGTCGGCTGCCCATGGTTTGAGATACAATCGACTTTTCTATAACAACCACTCGCATTAGAAGAAACTTGCTCATCGTCCATCTGTATCCCCCGATACATCGGCAGCACCTCTAATAGGTCAAACATCATTATCTCTGAAAATGCACTTTATTAGCCTGGCATCGGGAAGTTCGCCTGCCTTTATACTTAGCTGTACTAATCAGGTAGCCCGCCCCGCCTTGAAAGAAGGGCATCATGACCTACATCAGGGAATTAGAAATCATTACGGACGAGGGGGCTACATCGCCATCCCCTTCGACATGGAGGGCGGCACCTTTGACGAAGCGGTCGCAATGGTCGCCGACTGGTTGCGCATGCAGACCCTCGATGCGCTTCTCCACGGGCACGGCCTGCCCGGCGGCGGCACGGGGCACGACCCCCGCG
>CAKUKJ010000184.1 GCA_934662525.1 uncultured Coriobacteriales bacterium
TCATAGCGCAGGCCATCGGAACCGGTGAAGATGACCGTGTCGGACTTGACGTCCTTCTTCTTGAGCTCGCCACGCCCCACCATGGCGAGCTTCTCGGCGTGGATGCGCTCGAGAAGCTCGCTCGCCGGCTCGTCGGCGGGGTCGCGCTCGGTGAGCTCGCCGCGTATGGCGAGGTCTAGGACCTTGGACCTGAGCTTGGCGAGGAGGTCGTCGAGGTCGGCCTGGTCGCGCTCGATTCCGTCAACGAGCGCGAGGTATTTGTCGAGGGCGGCCACGATGCGGCGCTGCTCGGCCAGGGGCGGGACGGGGACGAGAAAGGAAGAGAAGGTTTCAGCGCTTAAGCCGCCACGTCCAGAGCCGAGCTGTTTGTTAAGTATCAGTTCTTGGGTTATAGATGAAGTGATAAAAGCATGAACGAAGTGGCGCAGGTTTGATTCAGTCAGCCTGATTATCATCACATGCTGGTTAACATTCGCCTCTGGAAAGTCCATTGGGACTATTGCGCATCGGCCAATTGAACCGCCTGTTATGTTTAATAGTAAATCTGCTCCGCAAACAATGCTTCCGGCTTTCGACTTGTTAGTTGCTTCATCGATATAGACGACATCTCCCAATCGAAGACCGTCGTCATAAACGTTTTGTGACCTAATGAAAGGGATACCCGATTCAACATAAACACGCTGCCCGCCGCGAGGGGTGCTCCCTGATCCGAGCTTAGTAACGAGAGCTCTAACACGGCTCCAACTCCACCCTTCAGGCAACGCAAACGGCACCTCATCGACGATGCACTTCGCCTCGCCCTTGTCATCCGCTCGCTTCTCATAGGGCAGCCCATCGGAACTGTTTGCTTTGTGACGCCCGCTTAGATTTCTCGCATGGGAAATCGAGGCGGGCGTCTTTCTTTTGCGCGCCTCAAGACGCGAGAGGTGGTTCGTATGGACGGTGAAGTCGATGGCTCGCAAGCGCAGGGCCAAGGGCAGCAGAGACAGCAAGGCAACCAGGCGGTCGGCGACGACCAGCAGGAGCAGCAAGAAGCGTTGCAAGTAGGCGCGGCTCCCACCGACGAGGAGATCCGCGCGGCGCTGGCCGAGCGCGACCAGAGGATTGCCGAGCTGGAGGCGCAGGTGGCCGAGGCGTCGAAGACCGTCGAGTCGGCCGAGGCGCTCGCGAAGCAAATCGAAGAATTGAAGGCATCCGCCGACGAGGAGCGCGTGGGCTTCGAGCTGAGGCTCGCCGGCGCCCGAAACGTGACGGCGGCACGTGCCCTTCTCGCCGAGCACGGCGGCGACGTGGCCAGGCTCAAGGAGGCCGAGCCGTGGCTGTTCTCGGGCGCCGAGCCCCGGGGCGGCGCGACCGGCCTCGAGCCCGCCGGCGCCGCGAAGGCCGACGACAAAGAGATGAGGCGCTGGCGCGAGATTGCCGGCCTGGAGGACGAGGAGTAGCCCATGGAGAACAAGATTGCATCCGCGAAGAACTACACGACCATCCTGGACGCCGTCTACCAGCGCGAGGCGGTGTCGAACGTGCTGAACTCTCCCGCCCGCCTCATGCGCGCGGGCAAGAACGCCAAGGAGATCATGATTCCGAAGATCTCGGTGACGGGACTTGGCGACTACACGAGAAACGTCGGCTACAAGACCGGCTCCATCGACTTCTCCTACGAGACGAAGGCGTTCGGCTACGACCGCGGCATCAAGCTGCTCGCCGACGTGATGGACGTCGAGGAGGCCGGCGTCATGGATTGCTTCGTGCAGGCGGGCGCGGAGCTCCAGCGCACGCAGGTGGCCCCGGAGGCGGACGCCTACACGGAAGCACGGGCGTGGTTCTCTACACTCACGACACCCTACTCCTCCATGCGCGAAGCCAGGTAGTCCGCCATAAACGGGACGGTGAACTGCACCAGGCCGCGGGCCGCGGGCTCAATGGCACCGGCGGCAATAAGTTTTGCGCGGATGGAACTTGTGCTGGAAAGCGGCTTGCCCATGCGCTGGGCCACATCAGCCGTGCGAGAAGGCCCATCGCCATCGGATGCCATCGCCTCCATATATTGGCGGGCCTCGCTCGAAAGGCGGCGCACAATCGGCTCAAGCACAATGGAATCGAAACGGCGGCGAGCTTCCCTGATTCCGAATTCGACCTCATCAGCCGTGACTCGCCCTTCGGCGCCAAACTTCCTGTACGTCTCCTGCCAGGAATGGTATCCCACAAGCTGCACCATGAAGGGGTGCCCCTTGGTCGCGCACGCCATTTTCTCAGCCACATCGGAGGCAATGACGAGACCAGAGGCCGTGATTGTCTCCTCATACGACCGTTCGACTTCCTCGATGTCGACAAGGCCGAGCTCTACAGGCTCGGCACGGCGCAAGAAAGTCAGTGACTGCCCATTGATAATCTCATCGACCATCGCAGGAAGCCCGGCAAACACAAACGCTATGTCCGCGTCCTCGCGAATCATGTGTTGGATGGCGACAGCCAAAGCACGTGTTTCTTCCAAAGACGCATCCTGAACTTCGTCAAGCGTGATGAGGAGACCGCCTTTGGTGGATTCCAGTTCATGGGCCATGGCCTCGCGCAATGAAAGCGATGCGCGTTCGACTTCGACGCCGCCCAGACTAAATCCAAGGACAGATGGCTCGGCCTTGAAACCTTTCACCCTGGTTCGAGGGGTCAGTTCATCGAGGATGCGCGCACAAAACCCGGCGCTTGCCGTCTCGTCGATTACCGTCCATCCACGTTCAGCAGCAATACGACCGAACTCGTTGAGCAAAACGGTCTTGCCCATGCCGCGCATGCCCGAAACCCTTGCCAGGCGACCAGGGGCGCCCGGTCCGTTGTCGAGGGACTCAACGAACCCGTTGATTGCCATATCTCGGCCGATAAGCATGGGCGGGTTCTTGCCCGCAGTAGGCTTGAACGGATTTGGGATGATCATTTGAGCCTCCCGATATTTGACGACAAGTTTGACTGATTGCTTGACCGGCTAAATCAAATCTATGGTATCCAAAACCATCTTGTTTTATCTCGCTTTATCTCACTCTATCTCGTTATATCTCACTTTATCCCAAATTATCCCACTTTATCTCACCGCCCGGCAAAGCCCGGTCGTGCTCGGCCGTACAGGGCACCCAAGTAGGGGTATCATGCTCGACGGCACAGTCAACGGCAACAGGGAGGGTTCCCATGAGCAACGCAGGCAAGAAGGTCAAGGTCCATTACGTCGGCACGCTCGACGACGGCGAGGTGTTCGACAGCTCGCGCGAGCGCGACAAGCCCATCGAGTTCACGTGCATGGCCGGGCAGATGATTCCCGGCTTTGACCGCGCTGTGGAGAACATGCAGGTAGGCGACGTCATCGACGTGCACATTGAGCCTCAGGACGCCTACGGCATGTCCGACCCGAAGAAAGTGCTCAAGGTCAAGTACGGCGAGCACCTCTACTTCTACGACGAGGCCGGCAAGCCCATCATGATGACCATCAAGACCGCCCAGCACGGCAAGGCCACCTTCGTGGGCATGAAGGACAAGAGCCTGCCCCCCATCGAGGTGAAGGTCGGCGAGACGCACACCATCATCGCCCGCAAGATGGGCAAGCAGTCGCTCAAGGTGGTCTCTGCGAAAAACGACATCGTGGAGTTCGACACGAACCACCGCCTCGCCGGCAAGCCGCTCAACTTCAACATCGAGCTGCTCGAGGTGGAGGACTAGCCGGGGACTGTTCTCGCGTGGGGCACAGAAGGGACGCGTGAGCGGGGACGGGCCTAAGGGGTGCCCCCGCTCACGGTACGTCTGCAAGACGACCTCGTGCCTTACGCGCACTCCTCCCCTGCGCCAAAGGGGTACACGATTCGACCCGTGTCGATGAACGGCGTGCCGTCGGAGGATGTGGCAACGGCAAAGACGTCCACCGGAAGCTTGCCCGTGATGGCATGGCCACCGAAAATGGCCTCCACGCCCGCCGGGATGTTCGGACCGAACGCGTTGCTTGGCGCGAGGGCCTCGGTAGGGTCCATCCCCTTGTTGCCGTACACGACAACGACCGGGCAATCCTGCGGGTAGAGGGCGACGTCGTAAGGCTTGGCGATAGACATGACCGCAACGGGCACGCCTGCGGCCTGGCCCGCTGCGACCACGCGCATGGGCACATATGCGCTGCCAAACGAGGGGACGGAGGCGCTCAGGCGCGCGGTCGAGTTGACCTCGGAGATGACGACGGCGAAGTCGTACTGGGGCACGAGGGTCTCCAGCCGCCGCGCCCCCGCCTCGACTGCATCCTCGCCCGCGTCGTCGCCGGCATAGCAAACCGCCTCATAGGCGACATCTTCGGGAACATACCCCTCGGCAACCAGGCGGCGCATGGCAAACTCCATGCCAGGGCATTCGTTCTCGTAGGCGGCCACGAGAAGGACGCACTGCCCCTCGACCGGGCAAAACGGCAGCACCCCTGAGGCATGCAGCGCCGTCACGGCAAGGGCCGCCGCCTCGCGCTCGAACGCTCGGTTTTCCTCGCAGCCGACCTCGGCAAGCGCGGCGGCCAGGCGCTCGTCGTAGGAGGGCGCAGCCACACTGTCAGCCGCACTAGATGGGGTATTGCCTGCCGCATCGGGTGAGGTGTTGCCCGCAACGAGCCCCTCGATTGCAGGCTCATCCTCACCTTTATCCTCCCCCGGCACCGCAGGCCCCAGAATCCCCCTGCGCAGCTTGAGTTCCAAGATGCGCGTCACCGACTCGTCGAGCCGGGCGTCGGTCAGCTCGGGGTCGGCCTCCAGGGCGTCGAGCAGGGCGTCGAGCGCGGCCACGTCGTCGAGGCAGCGCATCGTCACAGGCATGAGCGCGATGTCGGCCCCGGCGAGAAGGGCGCGGCGCACCGCGTCGGCCGGCGCGAAATTGGCGGCGATGGCGTCCATGTTGAGCGCGTCGGTCACCGCGACGCCCGTGAAGCCCAGCTCGTCGCGCAGGATGTCGGTCAAAAAGATGTGCGAGAGGGTCGCCGGCAGGCTGATTTGGCCCATGGCAGGGTCGGTCGACGCCACGCTCTCAGTCTCCACCTGCGGGAACTGGATATGCGCGGTCATCACCATGTCCACGCCGGCCTCAAAGGCGGCGCGAAACGGCACGAACTCAAGGGCCTCGAGCTCCTCGCGGGTCTTGTCGATGCACGGCAGGCCCGTATGCGAGTCGGTCGCCGCGTCACCGTGCCCCGGGAAGTGCTTGACGGCGGCGGCCACGCCCTGCCCCTGGATGCCCGCAAGCTCGGCACACCCCAGCTCGGCCACGAGGTCGGCCCTATCGGAGAAGGACCGCAGGCCAATAACCGGGTTGTTCGGGTTGTTGTTGACGTCGACAACGGGGGCGAAGTCGACGTTGATGCCCAGCGCGGCCAGCTCGCGACCCATGACCTCGCCGCACCCGCGCGCGACCTCGGCGCTGCGCGTGGCACCCACGGCCATGTTGCCCGGCATCGCGCAGCCGCTGCCCAGCCGATAGACGATGCCACCCTCCTGGTCGATGCCGAGCAGCAGCGGAATCCCTCCCGCCGGAGTGCCGACCGAGTTGGACATGGCAGACTCCTGCAGGGCCCACGTG
>CAKUKJ010000185.1 GCA_934662525.1 uncultured Coriobacteriales bacterium
CCGCGAGCCGCTGTCGGCGAAGCCGATCTTGAGGGCGCCGCGCCGCTCGCCAACGTCTTCGACCTCTGCGCGAAGGCCGGTAACCCCGACCTCGTGTACCAGTTCTGCTCCACCTCCAAGATCACCTTCCCCGGGGCGGGCGTGTCGGCCATGGCCGCAAGCGAGGCGAACCTCGCCGACCTCAAGGGCGAGTACAAGCACCGCATGATTGGCCACGACAAGCTCAACCAGCTGCGCCATGTGCGCTTCCTGCGCGACGTCGAGGGTTTGCGCGCCCATATGGCCAAACAGGCCGACATCCTGCGACCCCGCTTTGAGCTTGCGGAGAAGCGCTTCACCGAGGGTCTGGGCGGTCTGGGCATCGCGAGCTGGACGCATCCTCGCGGCGGCTACTTCGTGTCGTTCGACGGCCTTGAGGGCTCGGCCCACGCCATTTTCGAGCTGTGCGCCGAGTGCGGCGTCACGCTGACCAGCGCCGGCGCCACCTATCCGGGAGGCGTCGACCCCAAGGACTCGAACATCCGCATCGCCCCCTCCTTCCCCTCGATGGACGAGCTCGACCGGGCGCTTGAGGTCTTCGTGACCTGCGTCAAGCTCGTGAGCGCGCGCCTGGCCGCCGCCAAGAGGGCCTAGGGGAGCCCGGCCGTGGCGCGTATGGAGACCCCCGAGCTCGAGCTCGACCAAAAGGGCGAGATGGTGCAGGGCATCTTCTCGCAGATAGCTCGCAAATACGACACGTTCAACGCCCTGTCGAGCATGGGCATCTACAAGTCGTGGCTCAAGCGCGTGGCGCTTACGGCCGCCTGCACGCGCGACGAGCGCGTGCTCGACGTGGCGGGCGGCACCGGCGACGTGTCGTTCGAGCTGTGCCGCCGGTGCCCCCCTGCAAGCGTGGAGATCTCCGACTTTACGCCCGAGATGCTCGAGGTGGCCCGCGCCAGGGCCGAGCGGGGGGCCTCCCAGGGAGTGTCGTGCGCCTTCAAAGTGGCGGACGCCATGAACCTGCCGTATGCCGACGAGTCGTTCGACGTGCTCACGATGGCGTATGGCCTGCGCAACTTCTCCGACCGCAAGCGCGCCATGCGCGAGGCGGCCCGTGTGCTCAAGCCGGGCGGCAGGGCCGTCATCCTGGAGTTCGGCACGCCTCCCAACCCGGTGTGGCGCGCCGTCTACCACGTGTACCTCATGCACATCGTGCCCGCCATCGGAGGCGCGGTGTGCGGCGACTCGTCGGGCTTCAAATACCTGGCGAGCTCCATTCGCGAGTTCCCCCCGCAGGCGACCGTGGTGGAGGAGCTGCTCGACTCAGGCTTCGACCAGGCGACCTATCGGGACTGCACGGGCGGCATTGCCGCCGTGTACGAGGCGCGCAAGGCCTCGGCCCGCCCGGTTTCAACCAACACTTCTGCCGAGACGCTCGGCTAGACGACAGGAGGGACTGCCATGCTGCTCACATCCCGTTACGTGATTCCCGTCTCGGAGTCGTACGGCACCTACATCGAGTACGGCGGCGTGCTCGTGGAGGGCGACCGCATCGTCGAGGTGGGCAAGGCCGCCGACCTCATGGCGAGCCATCCCGGCGAGCAGGTGCGCGACTTCGGCATGGCGGCCATCATGCCGGGCTTCGTGGACTGCCACACGCACCTGGAGTTCTCGCTCATGCGCGGCATCCTCAACGACACGCCCTATGCGAGCTGGAAGGCCTTCATCAACGAGAAGATGCCCCTGCTCAGCACGCAAGACTGGTTTGACTCCGCATACATGGGCGCCTACGAGGCCCTCGCCGCCGGTATCACCTGCGTGGCCGACGTCACATCCACGGGCGCATGCCTGCCCGCCATCGCCGAGCTGGGGCTTCGCGGCATCGTGTACCGCAGCGTGGGCGCACCGGCCCGCAAGCAGGTTGAGGGCGAGATGGCGCATGCCGTGGAGGAGATCGGCCGGTGGCGCTGCGAGTTCGGCAGCGACCGCCTGCAGATCGGCATCGCGGCCGAGAACCTCTTCAGCTGCCACCCGCAGATTCTCAAGGAGGTCGCGGCCTACGCCAACGCCAACGGCACCCCCGTCGCCATGCACCTGGCGGGCTCGCAGGAGGAGTGCGACTTCATCCGCTATGGCTCGTCGGTCTTCTCCATCGCCAACGACTCCTCCGACCACCGCGCGTTTGCCGCGCGCCAGTCGGTCGAGCTGCTGCCGGCGGGCTGCACACCTGTGCAGTACGCCCTCAACTGGGACATCCTCGACGTGCCGCAGCTGCTCGCGATCCAATGCGTCAAGCTTGAGGACCACGACATCGAGCTGCTGCGCGACCACCATGTGAGCGTCGCCGTGACGCCGCGCGCCTGCGCCAAGCTCGGCCAGGGGCTTGCCCGCATCCCCGAGATGCGCCGCGCGGGCATCGCCGTGGGCCTGGGCACCGACTCGCCCGCGTCGTCGGACGGTATGGACCCCATCGAGGAGATGCGCTTCACCATGCTCGCCCTGCGCGCCACGCACGGCAAGGAGGGCTTCATCGAGGGCCCCGACATGATCCGCATGGCCACGCTCGACTCCGCGCGCGCCCTGGGGCTCGACGACCTCGTGGGCTCGCTCGACGTGGGCAAGAAGGCCGACATCATCGCCGTGGACCTGTCCGACTCGCGCCAGGCGCCCACGCACTTCCCCACCTCGGCCGTCGTGCATACCTCCACCAGGGACGACATCATGATGACCATGGTGGACGGAACCATCGTCTACGACGCGGCCGACAAGTTCTGCCAGGTCCCCAACGCCGACACGCATGAGATGCGCCGCATCACGCAGAGCCTCGAGGGGCTCCGCAAGCGTCTGCGTTCCTAGAAGCCCACGGCTTTTGGTATACTCCCCGCCACTGCGTTTCTGAGCCAGAAAGGTCGTTAGATACATATGTCCGACAACGCCGATCAGTTTTTCAGCGAGGAGGGCGCCGCGCAGTGCGACGTCGCCCCGTCGACATCCGACAAGCCCAGGCACGAGAAGGGCGCCATCAAGCCCCCGACGTTCGGCATGGCCGTTGCCATCGCTGTCGTCGCGCTGCTTCTGGGCCTGGGCGTGGGCTACTTCGCCGGCATGTACGTTGCGTCCAATTCGCAGGCTGCGGCCGACGGCCTCACGAACGGGGCCGCTGCGGCCGCCTCGCAGCCTGAGTAGGGGGCTCCCGTGGCATTCGACAAGAACAACACCTCGACGTGGATGAAGGTCGTCATCGTCGTCTTCGCCGTCATCCTCGTGGTTTCCATGTGCCTGCCGTTCTTCAGCAGCTGCTCGTTCAACTCCACCGATGCTTCGCAGGATTCCGACGACACGGCGCAGCAAAGCTCCTCTGCCGCCGCGGCCACCGTGGCCTCGGTGAAGGCGCAGTACTCGGGCGTCATCTCCAACCTGGAGCAGAAGCTGGCCGACGACGCCGACAACACGACGGCCATGGCGAGCCTGGGCAACAACTATATGGATATGGCCGCCGCCATGCGCTCCGCCAGCGACTATTCCGACAACACCGACGAGGTGGAGGCCGCCTATGCCAAGGCTGCCGAATACTACGAGCAGTATCTCGCCAAGGCAAGCTCCCAGGCCGTGAGCGTCGACCACGCAATCTGCCTGTTCTACGGCGGCAAGGCCGACGAGGGCGTCTCCGAGCTGGCCGAGTACGTGAAGGCCGGGGGCGCAGACTACGCCATGGCCTGGTACAACCTGGGCATCATGCACTACACAAGCGACACGCCCGATTACGAGGCGGCCGTCGAGGAGTTCAACAAGGCCGCCGAGCTTGATTCCGACGGCACGGCCGGCGTTGCGCCCAACGCCCAGATCTACGCCCAGCTCGCCCAGAGCGCGCTCGATGCGCAGAACACCAACGGCGAAGACGCTTCCGACGCCGACGCCGACTCCGACGCCTCGGACGGCACGACCGACGAGGCGGACGCCTCCGCCTCCGATGACGCGCAGGGTTCGTCGAACGCTCAATAGCAACCGCTCGCGTGCCGTTTCCGGACAAGATTGGCGCTTGCGATGTTTGAGAGGCGCGCCAATCGGGTATTCAAAGGCAGTCGCGACGACAGTTCCAAGGAGGATTCACGTATGAACCTACAGGTAGAAAGCACGGCGCAAGGGAGGAAGCTGCATATCGCCGTCGACGGCGAGGTCGACGTGAGCAACGCCGAGGAGCTGCGCGCCCAGATAGACGCAGGTCTTGCCGAGGACGCGACGCGGGAGATTGAGGTCGACATGGCCCAGGTTTCCTACATCGACTCGACGGGAATCGGCGTGCTTGTGGGGTCGGCCCACAAGGCCCAGGACTCCGGGCGCGCCTTCAAGGTGCTCGACCCACAGCCCAACGTCTTGCGCATCCTGGGTCTGCTCGGCGTCGACGAGGTTCTCGGGCTGAAGGCTTAGAGGGCCCTTCAATCTACAAAAAGCCCCACTTTGGTTGCACGAGGGCAAAATGGCGCGATTTTTGTAGGTGAACGAAGGCGGCACTTGCCCTATACTGTCTGAACCTGCGCACTTTTGCTGTGCAAACCGTATTGCCCGCATGCAACAGAAAGGTCCCACGGTGTTTGGAATCGGTGGTACCGAGCTCGCGATCATCCTTATATTCGGCTTCCTCATCTTCGGCCCGGACAGGCTCCCGGCCATGGGCCGCACCATCGGCCGCGCGTTGAGGCAGTTCCGTCAGGCCCAGGACCAGATGAACAAGATGGTCCAGTCTGAGATCGTGAACCCGCTCAATGAGTCCATGAAGGAGCCCGCCAAGAAGCAGGGCCCCAAGAAGAAGGTCACCGGCGCAGCCGCCTCGGCCAAGCCCGAGACGTTTGCCGAGAAGAAGGCCCGCCTGGCCGCCGAGGCCGACGCCGCTGCCAAGCGCAAGGCCGCAGGCGAGGAGGCACCCGCCGCCGAGACGCCCGCCGCGCCCGTGAAGAAGGCCGGCGCCTCGGAGACGTTCGCCGAGCGCAAGGCCCGCCTGGAGGCCGAGAAGGCCGCAGCCGCCGCAAAGAAGCCTGCTTCCGGTGCCGCCACGGCCGCCAAGCCCGCGAGCGCGGTGAAGAAGAGCGGCTCCTCTGCCGCCAAGCTCTATGGTATCGACAAGGATCGCATCGCAGCCGCCCGTGCAGCTGCCGCTGCCCAGAAGGCTGAGAAGGAGGAACAGGCCGACGCCTAAGGGCGGCCTGGAGACATACCATGCCTATCGGACCCGCACGCATGCCCTTGATGGATCACCTCGGCGAGCTTCGCCGTCGTCTGACCATCATCGTCGTGTCGCTTTTCGCAACGGCCATCGTGCTGTACTTCGCAACCCCCACGCTCATGGACTTCCTGATGGCCCCCGTGAAGGAGTACATTCCCGCGTCCTTGACGGGTGACACGGACGCATCCGGCCTGTACGTCAGCTCGCCTCTGGGCGGCTTCTCCATCAGGTTCCGCGTCGCCATCTTCGCGGCCCTGTGCGTCTGCTCGCCCATCGTGCTGTGGGAGGTGCTCGCGTTCTTCCTGCCGGCGCTCAAGCCCAACGAGCGCCGTTGGGT
>CAKUKJ010000186.1 GCA_934662525.1 uncultured Coriobacteriales bacterium
GAACAGCTCGGCCCCGGCCACGACGACGCAAATGAGGCCCAACGAGAACGACATGCCGCCAAGCAGCTGAGACAGACCGAACGACAGAGCGGAGTCGCTCTTGACGACCGTCATGAGCAGCGCGCCCATGCCGATCTGCATGCCCGCCATAACGGCCAGCATAAACACGCGCGAAAGGTCGTTGCCGGCTTTGGCAACCCCGACGCTTTCGGCCTTCTGCTCCATCGCCGTGGCAGAAAGGCAGTTCGGGTCGGGAATCACGAGGTCCTTCGGATCACTCATCTCAATCGCTCCTTGTCGCATACGGGGCGAGCCACCCTCACCGGGCGACCAAACGCCGCAAGGCCCTCTTGCGGCGCGGCAAGCATACCGCAAAGGCCGGCATGCGCCCCATCTGCGCCGCCTACGACAAGGCAAATGGCAGCTTCCTTCTCGAAAGCCCCAAAAGCGGCCATGCACACCGTTGAAGCTACCTGCGAGAGGCCGCATCGAAAACGGCGAGGATGGCGTCGGAGACCTCGCTGATGGGCTTGCTGCGATCGCCCCGCAGCCATTCCTCATAGACGGCCACCGCACCGGCGAGGTAGAAGCGGGCGGCGATGAGGCTGCGGGTATCGTTTACGTCGAAGGCCTCTCCGTCGCGCTTGAGCGTGAAACGCCTGAGGGCGCGGGAGATATGGTCAACCGTGAACTCGATGGAAAGCGAGTGCGAGAGATAGACGTAGAGGTCGATGTCGGACGTGATGATGGAATCGACCTCGCCGAGCACCGCGCGCGCCTGTGAGATGGGGTCTTTCTCAAACATGCCGATGTCCACCACGGAGAGTATCCGGCCGACGACCTCCTCGACCTCCTCGTCTATGAGCGCCTCAACCGACTCGTAGTGCAAGTAAAACGTCTTGCGGTCGATTTTTGCCTCCCGTGCCAGGGCGCTCACCGTGATACGGCCCGGGTTGCCCCCACGGATAAGAGTTCGAAACGCGTCGTGGATGGAAGCCCTCGTTTTGACCACACGCTTGTCCAGCTTGGTCCTCTTTGCACCATTCTGAGCCTTCCCCAGGCTCAGGGAACGTTCTTCCAGCGTCATTTCGACCCCCCATAACCATCGAAGGGGCACACGCATCACATCATGCCCGCCCGGTTATCGATACGCGTTTTCAAGTTCGGGCATCTTATTCCTCCGCCGCGATGAGATTCCCGCCCAGATAGCGAAGCGCCATGGAAACCGTATCGTCCCTCCATGTGGGTGACACAAGAGATGCCGGGTCGGAATCATGCCTGGTAGAGAGCCATCCCGTGAGTTGGAGACGGCGCATCATGACAAGGGAGGGTATGACGGCGACGTCTGCGGGTGCAAGGGGTCGAGCCGTACTTGAAGCCCCTGCCGCGCGATAACCGCCGAGCCAGCACGAGATGAGGTCTGACAGGTCGGGGCGGGCTTCTATAAAGCTGAGCGAGGCTGCAAGGTCGAAGAGATACCAGCTGTAGGCGCAGTCGTCGAAGTCAAGGAGCTTGAGCGTGCCGTGCGGGCCTGCACCCTCCACAAGAAGGTTCGCGAGCCGCATGTCGGCATGGATGAGGCCGAAGCGGTCGCGTGGCTTGCCGTAGGCGGCCATGGCATGTTTGATGCGAGCCTCGGCTTGGGCGAGGATGCGGGCATCGTGCGAGGTCAGCCCCGGGAAGGACCGCCAGTCGCCCCAGGTCGCACGCGACCCCAAAGCGGTAGTGCAGTCCCACGTAGGGCGCATGAGGACCGGGGTTCCGGGAAGGCGCAACGGCTGGCGCAGCGAGACCCCCGCAGCTTCAGGCGTCGCATGGGCATGAAGCGCCGCCGCGAGGGCACCGAGCCGGCGGAAGAGGCGCCTCAGCGCAACGGGGTCGTCATCGCCGGGCTGCGAGCCCTCCATATAGGCAAAAGCCACCGCATGGAGCGCCTGGCCGTCGTCGGGTAACTGGATCGACTGCACATAAGTCCCATCGGCCGCCTGAAGAGGACGGATAAGCTCGGCACCCTCAAGATGAACTGCATGGTGCAGCCTGAGAAGCCAGGACACCTCGGCCTGAAGCTCGCCTACGTTGCGATACCCAGGTCGGCAGATGCGCGCAGTCGCCACATGTCGGCCGTCTTTCTGCCTGGTCACACGGTATGTATGGTTCTCCGAGTAGCATAGGGGCTCAAGCGTGCAGCCGCGCAGGCCATAACGGTCAAGCAAAGCTTGAGCTGCAAGGTCGAAGGGAGTCGGGGAAGTCGCGACACGCTCGACCGGGGCACCTTCTGCATCACGACAGGCGCGGGACGACCCGGCACCCCTCCCCTTCTCCCCCATGGCGATCGCCTTAGCGCATCTTCTTGCTCAGCCACAGCATGATGCACGCAAAAGCCAGCGCCACCAGCGAGAACGCCGCGCCCACAAGGCCCGCGTAGCGCATGCCGGGCCCCGCGACCACAACCCCGCCCACCGCCGTGCCGAACGCGATGCCGATGTTGAACGACATGGGCTCGAGCGAGCTTGCCAGCGTGAGGGCCTTGGGGCACTTGCGGTTTGCCGTGTGCATGAACATCGAGATGCAAGGCACCGACTGCACATACATGAGCAAGCCGATGGCAAAAACGAGCAGGAGGCTCCCCGGCATGGCAGGCGTGACGAGGTAGAGGCCGTACAGCACGGCGGCGTCCACGATGAAGAGCGGGATGAGCGCCTTCACGCCGAACTTGGAGTCGACCCAGCCCGACAGCAGGTTTGAGAAGAACGTGACGGCGCCGTAGCCCATGAGGGCGGCGCTCGCCTCGGGGCCCGTCATGCCCAGGACATCCTCGAAATAAGGCGTCACATAGCCGTAGAAGACATAAATGGCGCCCACGGCGAACATGAAGACGGCCATCGCCACAAGCACGCAAGGCTGCTTGAGCAGCACGATTTGCTCGGCAAAGCTTGCAGGCTCGTCGGTTGCGCCCTCGCGGGGCAGGATGGCCACGAGAGCCGCGCACACCGCCACGCACAGCACAAGCACGATGAGCATGTCGAGATGCCAATCGAGGGCATCGGCAATCATCTTGCCAGCCAAGGTGGCTATGACCATGGCCACGGAGAACGCCGCATAGATGACGGAGATGGTCATGGAGACCTTGCTGGGCCCCAGAAGCTCGGGGATGTAGGTCACGCCCACTGCAAGAAGCGCGCCCGACACGCACCCGATGAGGACGCGAGAGACGAGCAGCGCCTCGAACGTGGGGGCGAGAAGGCCCAACAGGTTGCCGAGGCAGAAGATGACCGAGTACACCACAAGCAGGGTATAGCGCTTGAAGCGCCCCGTCCCCAGGGCGAGCGCAGGCGTGGCAAACGCATAGGTGATGGCGAACACGCTGATAAGCGAGCCGACCTGCGAGAGGCTGATGCCGTATTCGTCTGCGATTTGAGGCGTGATGCCGATGACGATGAATTCCGAGCATCCCAGGGTAAACCCCAGGACGACGAGCAGTGCGACGCACACGCGCGTGCGAGCCGGTGACAGGCAGAGTGATTCGGCCACCGATGACCTCGACTTTCACGCCTCCTCTTTACCAAGCCACGGCACGGGGCAAGGGGCCGAGCGCCCGTACCGGCGGGCTCGGCCAACCGTCGGCGGCGCGCTTGAGCCCTAGAAAGACTCGCAGGATTGTACCAGCCTGCACCCCTCGAGCCCCGAGCTTCAAGAGAAGCACGCAAGAGGCCCCAGCGGGTTCACTCGACCTGCCGAGGCCTCTACAACACGCATTTCAAACGCAGTGTAGCGGGTAATTACTGATTTTGAGCGATTTCAAGCGCGAAGTGCGTGTTATTGAACTGCATACCGTACTCAGAACGCAACGCCAGCAGCATTGCGCCTTGTTCGTCATTACAGCCGGATGTTCACCGCATCAAGAGACCCTTCTACCAAAGACCTCGACGCGTGAAGTCGGCCAGCTTATGACATATGCGCGACACAACAACCAGGTTGCGCGCCTCATCAACATAATAAAAGACTTTGTAGTTATACACATTGACGCTACGATAGCGGTGCAAGGTTCGCAACGCTGGCTCAAACTGATACTCAGGATGCGCGTATGGATTCGTAGCAAGAGCATCGAACGCAGATTCGAACTCTTGCTCTAAGGCCTCGACAAAATCTATGTCACTGTACGAAAGAACGTATGCATCGATGTCGTCGAGATCCCATGCCGCGTCCATGGTTACAGTGTATTGAAACATCAAGCCCCGCTGCCGCGTAAAGCCGCCAAGCGCGCACTGCGATGTGCCTTGAATTCATCTGCGCTCAGATACGTCAGCTCGCCAGACTGCTCACGCGCCTCCGTTTCCATGATGGCGCGCGCGTATGCACGCTCCTGCGCACGAGCCGCCGTATTCCACTCGTCATAATCGACCATAGCCCAACGAGGGCGCCCGTTTTGCGTAAGAACCACGACCTCGCCAGCATCGGTGTATCTGGAAACGCTTGAAATATCAGAACGAAAATCGCTCACTGGAACGACCTGTGGCATGGAGGCATCTCCTTAACAGGAAACATGCAGAAGAAATTTCTTCTATGTGCACTATACCCGCTGCCCCCACGCCTAGCAAGGCCAAGCCCGATAGAGCGCATTCCGAACCAGGATGTCGGCGCTATGTGAAAGCCCGGCACCGCTCCCTTTGGGGCGCGGCGCCGGGCTCGCATCAAAAGTTCGGTCTGCTTGCAGTCTTAAATCGCCGGGCTGGAGAGGAGCACGCCGGGCTCGCTATGGACGTCGCACATGGGCTCGGGGCTGGCGGCTGGGTCGCCCTCCTCAGGCTCGTCGCCCAAAGGCTTGGGGCCCGCCTGGCGCACAGCCTGGGGCGCATGGGGGTAGCGGGCGGCAAAGTTCTTCTGGAACATGTCGGCCAGATGGTCTGCCGCACGGTCGTAGGCGGTGCCGTCGGCCCAAGTGCCGCGCGCGTCGAGCAGCGCCGCGTCCACGCCGGGGCAGCTCTGCGGCACCTCGACGCCGAAGCGCTCGTCGCGCACGAAAGGCTGCTCGTCAAGCTCACCGGAAAGCGCGGCACGCACCATGGCGCGGGTGGCGGAGAGCTTCATGCGATGGCCCACGCCGTAGCCGCCGCCCGTCCAACCGGTGTTCACGAGGTACACGCGGGCATGGTCGCGCTCGATGCGGGCCTTGAGCATCTCGGCGTACTCAAGCGGGTCGAGCGGCATGAAGGGCTCGCCGAAAAGCGCGGAGAACGTGGGCACGGGCTCTTTGATGCCCTGCTCGGTACCGGCGACCTTCGAGGTGAAACCGGTCATGAAGTGGTACATGGCCGCCTCCTCGGACAGGCGCGAGATGGGGGGCAACACGCCGAAGGCATCGGCCGTGAGGAACACCACAACGCTGGGGGTGGTGCCCACGCCCTCGAGCACGGCGTTGTCAATGTGCTCGATGGGATAGGCGACGCGCGTGTTCTCGGTGATGCGCGTGTCGGCGTAGTCGGGCTCGCAGGTCTTGGCGTTCACGATGACGTTCTCGGTGAC
>CAKUKJ010000187.1 GCA_934662525.1 uncultured Coriobacteriales bacterium
CCCTTGCCGGGCTCCTGGGTCGCCAGCAGCTCCATGACCTTGGTGGAGAGCAGGTAGCGGCCGAAGATGGCCAGGTTGGAGGGGGCGTCCTCGAGGGCGGGCTTCTCCACCATCTGGTCGATCTTCCACACGGCCCCGGGCTCGTTGGCGCCAGCGCCGGCGCAACCCTCAAGCGTGCCCACAAACTGGCCGCCCACGATGCCGAATCGCGAGACCTCGGAGTCGGGCACGGCCACCACGGCGATGACGCTCGCGCCGTTGTGCGCGCGGCTCACCTCGGCCAGCTTGGGCAGAATGGTATGGTCGGGCACCACGACGTCGCCCAGCAGCACATAGAAGGGCTCAGTGCCCGTCTCAGGCGCGGCGCACAGCACCGCATGACCCAGGCCAAGCGGCTCTTCCTGATAGACATAGGAGACGGGCAGCGAGCCGGCGTGGTCCACGGCGTCGGCGTACTTGTCCTTGCCGCGGGAGCGCAGCATCTCGGAGTATGCGGGGTCGGGCGTGAAGTTGCCCTCGATGAGCGGCTTGGTGACGGACGTCACGATGACGCAGCCGTCGCACTCGGGGGCGTCGAGGGCCTCCTCGGCCACATGCTGGATGACGGGGCGGTCGAGGACCGGCAGCATCTCCTTGGGCACGAGGTGCGTCGCGGGAAGAAAGCGGGTACCCAGGCCCGCGGCGGGGATGATTGCTTTCATGAGAGATGTCCTCCATAGACGGCGGTTTGGTTGCAGTTAAAGAAGACGCAGGGCAAGACTCTACCACGCACAAACAACGGCCCCGCCCGTCATGCCCGCATTCCAGCCATAACGCACGGGGTGGTTGACAAAACCAGCAAAGCCCTCCATTAAAACCGGAGGTCACCGGGAAGAGGCGCGGGGGCAAGGCGCGTGGCAACGCGCGGGCCTCAACGAGGTGAGGCGCCGGGGGCATCGCGCCGCTACGCCCAAGGGTCGCGCTCGAAAAGGGGCTCCGTGCGTGCTGGCCGGTCCGAGTAGGGGTCGTAGCCGTCGTCGTCCTCGTTCTCGCTTCGGACGAAGGGGGACGCGGGCTTTTGCGCGGGCTTGCCGGCATCGCGGCGGGGACGCCCCTCCGCCTTGCGGGCTGCCTGGTCGACCATCTTGTCGCCCGTCTTCGCTTCCATGGGCCTAGGCCTCCTTGCGCTGGTCGGCCGCTGCGGCGGCCACGTGCTCGCCCACCTGCGCCCACGACTGCTCGTGGGCGACCAGGCGCTCGTCATGGGCAGACTGAAGGCGCGTGAGGCGGCCCATCTCACGCACGATGAAGACGCCCGTCACGATGATGGCGAGCGCGTCGGCGAAGGCCGGGGCCAGGGGAAGCGCCGCAAGCGGCGTGAGACCGGTGATGGCGGGCAGCACGGCGGGCACGATGAAGAGCGCCGGCAGGTAGAAGATGAGCTGGCGCGTGAGCGTGAGGATCGTGGCCTTGAGCGGCTGGCCCGTGGCCTGGAAGTAGTTTGAGCACACGACCTGGAAAGGCACCACGGGGAACATGAGCGTCATGAAGAGCAGGCTCTGCGCGGCAAACTCGAGCAGGTGCGGGCCCACGTTGAAGAACAGCATGATCTGGTCGGACAGCGCCCGGCAGGCGATCCACAGGATGAGGTTCGTGACGATAGCCGCCCCCACCGTCCACCACAGGGTCTTGCGCACGCGGCGGTAGCTCTGGGCGCCGTAGTTGTACCCCAGGATGGGCTGCGCGGCGATGGAGAAGCCCAATACCACGAAGAACAGCAGCGAGATGACCTTGTTGACCGTGCCGATGGCCGTGAGGCCGCCGTCGGCGCCGATGGGGTCGGTGGCCCCGAGGTTGGTGATCTGCAGGTTGAGCATGGATGAGGTGAGCGCCGAGGCAACCTGCACGCAGAACGACGACAGGCCCACCGCCACGATGTTGCGAACCATGGGCATGTCGAAGCGGATGAACCTGCGACGGATGGAGAGCTTCGACTTGCCGCGCAGGAAATAGGCGAGCACGAGCGCGGTGGTGACGGCCTGGCCGATGACCGTGGCGACGGCCGATCCCCTCATGCCGAGGCCGGCAACCATCACAAGCAAGTAGTTTGCGATGGCGGAGACCACGGCGCCCGCAAACGTCACGGCAAGGGCGGTGTTGGGCGCGCCGTCGGTGCGGATGAAGTTGGACAGGCCCAGGCCGATGGCCTGGATGGTGAACCCGGCCAGGATGATGGAGCAGAACTGGTGGGAGTACTCGCGGTTGAGGTCGGTGGCGCCCAGGAAGTTGAGCGTGGGCGTGAGGAACACCTCGGCCACCACGGTGAGCGCAAGCGGCACGACGATGAGCATGAGCAGGGTCACCGACATGGCGCGGTTGGCCTCCTCCACCTTGCGCTCGCCCAGGCGAAGCGCGGCGATGGCGTTGCCGCCCACGCCGAACCAGGCCGCGAAGGCGCCGGTGAGCATCATGAGCGGGAAGGCCACCGTGGTGGCGGCGATGCCGGCGTCGCCCACGCCGTGGCCCACGAAGAACGTGTCGATGAGGTTGTAGATGGCGCTCACCATCATGGAGAGGATGGCGGGCGGGGCGAACTTGAGCAGCAGGCGCGGGACGGGGGCCGACCCCAGGGGGTTGGGGTCGAGCTTGGTGCCTGCGACGTTGCGGGGCTGGGGGGCCTGGGCGCCGTCTTGGGCGGGCTCGACGGCCTGGGCCGGCTTGGTTGAATCAGTCAAATCAAACACTCCTTGCACAAACAGACTTGCTGGTAAAACTAGGTATATCTAGACAGGGCAGAAGGGGCGGCATGCGTTGGGATGTTAGCCCTCGGCACTCGGCACGGGGCAGCCGCCCACGGCCGCATAGATGGCGCCGGTGCAGGCCGGCGTCGAGCCGCAGCACGAGCCGACGAGGCCGGCGCCCGCCGCCACAAGCCGCACGGCGGCGTCGGCGAAGTCGTCGGGGCCCTGCGGCCACACGAGGCCGCGGCGGGGCAAATCGCGCGGGATGCCCGCGGAGGGCAGCGCGATGAGGGGCAGGCCGCAGGCCGCGCGCATCTCTGCGATGGCCGCAAGCGTCTCGGCGGGCGGCATGCAGTTGCAGCCCACGGCTGCGGCGCCTGCGCGCTCAAGCGTGTGCGCACAGTCGGCGGGGCCGGGCGCGGCAGGCGCGGCGTCGCGAGCCCCCACGTCACAGGCCCCCGCGCCGCCCCCAAACGTCATGCACACGAACACCGGCAGGTCGCAGGCCTGCCGCGCCGCGTCGAGCGCCGCAAGCGCGTCATCAAGCGAGGTGAACGTCTGCAGGAGGATCGCGTCGGGCGCGGCGGCGGCCAGCGCGCCCGTCTGCTCGAGGTACTGCTCGCGGGCGGTCGCATACCCCACGGCGGGGCTCTGGGCGGCGGCCGCGTCGGCCGCCTCGCCGGCGCTCAGGCGGCCTTCCAGCGCCGCCGTGCCGCTGCCAGGCTCCACCGCCACGCCGCAGGGCCCCATGGCCGCAAGCACATGCGGGAAGCCCGCCTGCCTTGCCAGGCGCACGCCCTCCATGTTGATGGCCGCCGCCTGCCCGGCAAGCCCCTCACGCGCAAGCCGGGCGCTCGTCGCCAAAAACGTGTTCGTCACGGCGCAGTCGGCCCCGGCCAGGCGGTAGAGCCCATGCATCTGCTCGATGGCGTCGGGCTCCTCGAGGTTGAGGCTGCACGTGTTGCCCTCGAAGCCCTTTTGGTGCAGGTAGGTGCCCACGGCGCCCTGCACCACCAGCACGTCCGACCCTGCACGCTCCATAATTCCCGGCATAGCCTCACGCCTCCTTGTCTGTCGGTCGAGCGGCCGCCCCGGTTGCCCCGGCGCGGCCCTCCTCGCCTTGCTCGCATGCCTCGTCCACATAGGCAGGCAGTTTGTCGAGCGTGCGGCGGTAGCCGCCCGGCCCGTAGGTCAGGCACTTCGCCACGCGCGCCACCGTTGTGGACGACACGCCCGTCTTGGCCTGGATGCGCTCATAGCTCGCCCCCGCGTCGAGCATGCGCGCCACCTGGAGCCTGCGCGAGAAGTCCTCTATCTCGCGCGGCGTGCACAGGTCCTGCAAAAGGGCATAGGCGCTCGCTGCGTCGTCGAGCAGCACGAACGCGTCGAGCAGGGCCCGCTGCTCGCCGGGCAGCTGCGCCACTTGGTCATCAACATGTTGCGACGGCATTCTCCCCGCCTTTCAACCTCTCGGCAAGCCGCCCCTACAGGGCGTACTCGCTGTCCTCGAACAGAATCTCGCGCTCGGCGCCCTTGAGGCACGCCCGCGCCTGCTCGCGCAGGTTGTTCATGCCCGAGAGGAACTTGCGGTACATGACGACCACCAGGTAGCGGCCGCGCGGCGTAAGCGTGAGCTCGTCGGCGTCGTTGGTGGCGAAGGCACCGTTCAACGCCATGAACGCCATCTCCATGGGCAGGCCCGCCTCCACCGAGCAGCCGAACTCGCGCTTGAACGCGCGCTTATCGAGGCGCAGCTTGTACAGGTTCACCAGGAAGCTGTAGCGCATGAGGCTACGGCGGGACATGGGCGCCTTGCCCATGATGGACATCTTGCCCGATTCGATGGCCGCGTTGTAGTCGGCGATGCTGAAGTGGTTGACGTAGAGCGCGCCGCCCAGGTGCGTGATGGAGCCCGAGCCGATCGCGGGGTAGTCGTCGTAGTTGGTCTGGTACTCCTCGATCTGCGGGGCGGAGGCGTCGGTGTTGGCGTCCTTGCGCGTGAACGTCCACAGGGTCGAGCGATGAAAGTCCGGGTTCGCCCCGCCGGCCAGCGTCTCGTCGATGATCTTGTAGAACTCGTACTCGCGCGGGTAGTCGAGCTTGCCCAGGGCCTCGGCCATCTTCTTCTGCGTGCCGTGCGACACATAGAGCGGCGAGAACGTGGTCTGCTGCGCGCCGCACGCGCGGATCTTCTCCAGGTCGCTTCGCAGAATCTCCTCGGTCTGCGAGGGGAAGTTGAAGATCATGTCGACGTTGATGAGGTCGAAGTGGCTCTTCGCGGCCTGAATGCGCCCGAAGATCTCCTGCCCCGAGCCGTACTTCTTGTAGCGGTCCATCTGCTTGAGCAGGCCGTCGTCGAAGCTCTGCACACCCACCGAGACGCGCTGCACGCGCCCCTCCATCTGCGAAAGCCACGGGTCCACGAGGTGGTTGGGGTTGGTCTCCACGGCCACTTCGGTGACGGAGAAGTTCTCGCGCGCCAGGTCGATGGTGTCGCACAGCTCGTCGAGCAGGATGGTGGGGGTGCCCCCGCCGAAGTAGAGGCTCTCGAAGTCGTAGCCCAGGCGTTTAAGCATCATCATCTCTTTGCGCATGTTGGCAAAGTAGGGCCTGGCCACGTCCTCGCGGAAGTGGTAGCGGTTGAAGCTGCAGTACGGGCACAGCACCTGGCAAAACGGAACGTGCAGGTACAGCATGTATTTGCGGCCCGGCTCAGGTGCGGGCAGGTGCGTCTCGGAGGTAGGCTTGAGCACAAGCTGAGACTTGGCCATCGAGCCCACGACGGTTGAGAGGAAACG
>CAKUKJ010000188.1 GCA_934662525.1 uncultured Coriobacteriales bacterium
CACTGTTACAGCGAACGTGGTACCGTCGACCTTAAGCCCGGAGTCCGGTGTGTCGGTGACGCTGTAGGTTGCGTGCGTGGCGTTGCTGGGGTAGCTTGGGATGACGCCGGCGATCTGGAAGGTGACGGTGTCGCCCACACTGTAGGAGTCGCTTTCCTCGACGGTGCTGCTGCCGGTCGCGATCGTCTTGCTCGGCTGGGTCACATCGGCGCTCTTCACGGTGATGTCTTCGATGGTGCGCACCGTGTAGATGCCATTGCTGCCTGCGGCGGGCGTGGCGTCGACGAGCATGTTTTGATAGAGCTTGGTGGTGCCGCTGGTTGTGGTGGCTGTCACCAGATAATAGCCGCTGTCGAGCGTGAGGGTGGCCGAGCCGCTCGCGTCTGCGGTGGCGGTGGTAGCGGCGCTGCTTGTGTCAGATTTGACTAGCACGGCGGCGATTGCATTTGCGGCGGTCTTTGCGTCATCGGAGTCCGAGGCGATGGCCGAAAGCTCTTTGACCGTGTCGTATTTCTCGGGAAGCCCGCTTGTCATTGTATAGGTCAGGTTGTTCGTGCTGTCGATGTATGCGTCGGCAATCCGCCAGGCTGCGACGGTGTCATCCTCCTGTAGGCCGTTGATGGTCACGCTTGTATCTGCGACGTCGCTTCTGCCATCATCGCCTGTTGTTTGGGCCATCGCCGTGCCGGCGCCCAGGCTGAGGGCCAGCAGGCCGGTCGCCGCCGCCGCTACGAGTCGCGTCTTGTAGGTGCTTGTGATGTTCATGCTGGTTGCCTTTCTTTGCCGTGGCCACTAGGCCGTCTGGATATGGATGTCCTATCACGCTGGCTGGGCTGCCAGTTTGATACCGGGGAGCTTGGGCCCGCCCCCATGGCGGTGCCGGGGTGTGTTGTCGGGCGTGCCTTGTGGTCTTGCTGGGCGGCTATTGCAAACGAGAGCCTCGCGCCATGCGCCGTCTGAGGAGAATCGCGGCTCCTCCTGCAAGGGCCAGCGTGCCTGCGGCGTAGGCGGCTGCGTCACCCCTGCCTCCCGTGGCGGGAAGGTTGGGCAATGCGTAGTTGGTCACCGTGGTGTAGAAATAGGCTGTTGTGCCCGAGCCGTCGGCGAGTTTGTTGAGCAGCGCCTGGTTGCCCGACGGGTCCGTGATGGTGATGCCCGTGCCGCTCACGACGATTTGGTAGGTGCCCGCCGATGCGGCCGCGCCGCTTGTCGGGTCTTGCTTGGTGTAGCCGGCCACGACGCGGCTCTCCGTGAGCGTGTACATGCCCTGTTCCAGCTCGCCGAAGTTCGCCGCGGCCACGGTTTCTCTCGCGCCGTCTCGCACGACGGTCGTCTCGGCGGTTCTTACGGTGATGGCCTTGTCATTGGCGTCGGTGAGCGTGAACTCAACGTTTGCGAGCGGGGCGCCGTTCTCGTCTTGCTTGAGCACCATGAAGTTGGTGACAAGGGGGTCGCTCAGCTGCGCCGCCCCAGCGCTTTCGCGCGACATGACATGGGTGCTGTCGAGGGAGGACCGCGTGAGCCCCGAGCTGCTCGTTGTCCAGCAAAGAGGGGAGGAGGGTGTCCAGGTCAGGTCATTCCCGTTGCCGTCGGTGCCCTTGTAGCCAAACGGCGCCTGCGTCTCCACCGCGCGGTATGTGCCCCAAGTGAGGCCGCTGAACGAGACGAGCCCGTTCTCGTCTGACGTTGCCGTTTTGCCCTCGACATCGACCCAGCTGCTGCCGTCTTGTTGCTTTTGCAGCTGGAAGACGGCCCCGGGCAGTGCCGCGCCTGTATCGCCGGCAACCTTGGTGAACGCTAGGTCGTACAAGAGGCCCTTCACCTGCGGCACCGGGAAATCGACGGTTGAGCCGTTGTCGTAGGTGAGCGTGGCGCGTGCGTTCACGTTGGAGACGGTCTCGCCGCCCACGGTTGTGCCGTCCTCCGACACGCCCGCGCTTGCGCTTGGGTTGAGGCGCACCTTGTACACAAGCTCGGCGGCGTTGAGGTACCAGGTGCTCGTCGTGCCGCCCGACGTGACCGTTTCCGTCTCAGGCGACGCCTTGACCGCCGGCGTCCAGCTGAGCGTCTTCGAGCCTGCGTCATAGGAGGTCGTGCCGTCGCGCTTGACGGTCTCGACGTACTCGATGTCGTCGCCCATGACGTCGGTCACGCTCTGGAGGGCGGTTTTGACGGCGTCTTGGCGGATGAGTTCCCAGGCCTCATCTGAAAGCATCACATTGTTCGTCGAGCCTTTCTGAACTCCAGTACCGAAGAGAACATAATGGGAGTCGTCAATCTTGAGATAGAAGGTTACGTTATTTGCCTTCGACCAGTAGATTTTGACGTTTTGAGCGATGACTTCTCCTGACTTAGTTTGGATTTTAAAATAGCCGTAGTTTTTGTAACCAGAGTCTGTTTTTCCACTGACAAAAACATCCTTGGCGCCCTCCATGGAGGATACGACAACACCAGGCTCCTTGCCGTGATCCTTGTTAGACTCGGTTGCCTCATATTCAGCCTCTTCAAAATAGCTGCTAAACGCCACTTTGTAGTCCACTGACAAATACACCAAAAACTCGTTCTCCGTGCCCGTGGGCACCACGTTCTTCTGCACGCGAACGGCGCCGTCCTTGGATGGCGTTTTGTTGGCGCTTTCGTTGCCCTCGTAAGCGCCGCTCACAACCTGCCATTTGTTTGCCGCCTTCGCCGCAAGGTTGGTGAGGTTCTGGTCGTCTGCCGCGCTTTGCGTCGCGACGGTCGAGGTGGTGGCGGCGTATGTGGCGGCGTCGGCGAATGCCTCGGCGTCGGCGGGCACATTGAGCGCCGCTTGCGCGTACACCACGTTCGCAGCCGTGCCCTCGGGGTTCGCGTCGTCGTTCACATCGGTCAGAAGATCGTCGTCGTTGTCGGCCGCTCCGCCTGCAAGCTGGGAGTTTCCGCTCATATAGGCGGCGCGCGCAGTCTCGCCCTGGCTGAATGATGCATCGGCGCTGTAGGCTGTGAACGTGAGCGTGAAGCCCGACGTGGCGCTCATCTCACTCAGTGTGTAGTTCTGCTGGCCCGTCTGCACATGCACGGCAAGCATGGTGCGCCCCGTGCCGTGCCAGTTTTCGGTCACCGTTGCCTGCGCGCCCTCTGTGGGCAACGCGGTGTCTACATCTGCACCGTTCCAAACAGATCTGGCCGCAACGCTTGCAACGTCTGCGGACATGCCAGTGGGCAGCAAGACGTAGAACGTGCCCTGCGTCTGGGGCAGGTAGGCGCCCGTCGTCACAAGGGTGTCGACGTCGGCATATTCGAGGGCCGTCTTTTGCTCCGAGGCAAACGTCGTGGTCTCCAGCAGCCGCGCCTCAAACGTGTAGGCGCTGCGGCTGCTTGTGGCATCGTAGGAGCTATTAGTGTTGGTGAGCGTGAAGGTGGAGCTGGACTGTACTGCGGTGAGCGCTGCGGCCTGGTCGGCATTGCCTATGTCTGCGCCTTCGTTGGGGCTGGAAGACGCATCGGCTGAGCCGCTATCAGCCGTGCCTGAGTTCTCGGGCGATTCGTCGCCTGACGAAGAGTTGCCTTGAGAGGCGCTTTCGCCGGTGGCTGGCTCTGAAACGGTGTCGCTTTCAGCGGAAGACGCGCTGTCGGCGGTACCAGAGCCGGCAGGGCTTGCGGCTGAACCCTCGGTTCCGCTGTTTATGCCCGCGCCGGCATCAGACGCGGTGGAGCCATCAAAGGCTGGGGGGGGGTGCTCTGAGTGCCTGTTTCGCTTGCGCTTGCAAGCTGGTTTGCGGCGGCTGCCTCGCCGACGGTCGAGCCTTCCGCATCGGTTGCAAGCGCGCGTGCGCCGCATACCAGGGAGCATGCACACAGTGCGATGAGAATCGCCACCACAAGCGTCGTAGAACAGCGCCTTGCCCGAGCCATCTTCAGCCTCCCATAGAAGACGAGTAGAAGGTAACCATCACTAACCGTCATTGTGAGACAAAGATTAAAGCCCGTTCAGGTGACAATTGCAACCGTTTGACAAAAATTTTACCCACGGCGTACCGTTTGGAACGAATGGGGACCGATGCGGAGCGTGGGCTTGTCGTGAGCTTACTTAGACGATCCGTGCGCCATGGCTGCCCGCTCCAAGGCGTCCACTCTCAGTAGGAACTGCCCTTTTGCCGCCTTCGCAAACCATGCCGGGTGCAGCGTGTGGGCCATGATCTCGCGGACAGTAGGGGCGAAGGCCCGCAATGTGTCGAAATTGAGCCAGGAGAAGTCGTGCACCAAAGCGAGAGGGCCTTCCACGCCGTTGTCGAAGACGCGGGCGTCATAGGGCAGGAGGCTTTCTGTCAGTTCCCGCTCCGTTCGTGCCGAGTGGTAGAAGCCTCGGCCGTTGTCGAAGATGGGGGCGACGCGCAAGGGCTTGCGGGAGTCTGAGCCGAGCATGATTCCGAGGTTGAACTCGTGACGGTCGTCGTTCGCTGTGAGGAAGTCGAGTACAAGCTCGCGGTCGACGGCGGCTCGCGGATCGGCCATGCCGAGGTGCTCAAGGATGCCCACGTAGGCATCGTGGAGGCTGGTACGCACGGGGGCGTCAAAATGGCGCACGACATCATCAAGCGCGACAAACTCGGTGTTCTCATCGGCAAAGCACTCGCATGCGCTGACGGGCTGCCCGTAGCGGTCTTGCTCGACGGAATAAGGGACCCACGTTTGGGCGGGCAGAATTGCCCGACATAGCTCAGATGCCAGGTATTCCGCCCAGGGTTCGTGACAGTCGCTTGACGACGACCCCTTGACAAGCACGTTCTTGCCGTCTCGATATTCCCACCGCTTGGCCAGCTGCCCGGAGGTCGCACTTCCCGGTCCCATGCGCACGTGAACGCCGTCTTGTGAAGCCCAATCCGGCCGCCCGTCGACATAGGGGTTTAAGAAGTAGTTGACGGCGTCCCATGCAAGGTCGAGTCCCTCGGGACGAATCCAGTATTGGTCGGAGAGGTTGAGCGCGAGGGACTTGAAGAGCAGCGAGGCGGGGTCGGTGCAGCCTGCCCTGCGCAGGATATCGGAGAGGCCGTTTCGTCCGGTGGGGATATAGCGATATGAAATCCACCAGCCAAGTTGCACGGCGTCTAGCCCACCCTCGGAGGTGCTGGCCCCCCAAGGCGCGTCTTCATCGCTGAGAGTGACGAGGTCGGTGACGCTGCGCCTTCGCAGGTTGTATGAGAACGCGCAGACCTCGACGTCTTTGCGCATCAGTATATATGTATCCTGCGGCTCCAGCCGAAACATCGCACCTCCCTGTTTGCCAGACAAGCCTGCCGTGACACGGTATCACACATGGGCTTGGAGGTCTTGGCGAGGGTGTGAACCGAAGGTGTCCGAGTCCCTTGGGCCGAACAACAAAAAGTATTCCGAATGCGGAATAGTTAGCTCGTCACTATATAACAAAAGTATTCCGAATCTTAGATGAGATGCGGGTCAAACAAAACGGCCCCTTGAAAGCCTTGGAAG
>CAKUKJ010000189.1 GCA_934662525.1 uncultured Coriobacteriales bacterium
CGCGGCGGGCGAGCGCGAGCCAGGCCGTCGCGCCGTCGCGGGGCACGGCCTGTAGTGAGAACGTCGTCACCGCCCCAGCCTGCCCCGGCGGCACCCGGGACGCGGAGCCTTTCTGCGGATGGCAGAGGATGGTGTCGTGAACGAGCACGAGATTCTGGACATCGTCGACGAGAACGACGTGGTGGTCGGCCAGGCGGCGCGGGGCGAGGCCTACCGGCGGCGGCTGCGGGTGCGGCGCCATCATCGCCATCCTGGCCATCATCATACTGGCGAGCGTGCTGCTTGCCGGCATCGACAGCTGCTCAAACGACACGGGCTACTCCGACACCGGCACGGTGGCCGCCTCCACGGTCGAGCGCGAGCCCCTACCTGCGTCGGCAAGCGTCGAGACGGCCTATTACACCGACGAGGACGGCGATTGGATTAAAAACGCCTCCGATCTTGAGAGTGGCCTGCGCTACTTCTACAAGAAGACGGGCGTGCAGCCGTACCTGTATATCCTGCCCAACGGCACCACGACGTCCACATCCGACCTGCAGTCGCGCGCCGAGAGCCTCTACGGAGAGCTGTTCGAGGACGACGCCCACTTCCTGCTCGTGTTCTGCGACGACGGCGAGGGCGGCTACAACTGCGGCTATGCCGTGGGCTCGCAGGCCAAGACGATCATGGACAACGAGGCCGTCGACATTCTGAGCGACTACCTCGACCGCTACTACAACGACCTCTCGCTCTCCGAGGAGGAGATTTTCTCCAACGCCTTCTCCAAGACGGCCGACCGCATCATGACCGTCACCGGCTCCACCGCCCGCACGACGACCATGGTCATCGGCGGCGTCGCCATCGTGGCGATCGTTGCCAGCGTCATCGTCGTTGTGGTGAAGAAGAAAGGCGAGCAGAAGGAGGCCGAGGCAAAGCGCACGCAGGACATCCTCAACACCCCGCTTGAGAAGTTTGGCTCCGACGAGGTGGAGGAGCTGGCCAAGAAGTACCAGACCGACGAGGAGAAGTCGTCGAAGTCCTCATAAGCCGGAATGTAGCTGGGTAAACTAGAGGGTGCACCCGCGCATGGGCGCGGAGGATGTGCCTTCTTCCAAAGATGGGAGCACCAATGAGCATTCTCGACCGCTTCACCGACATCATCAAGGCCAACATCAACGACCTGCTCGACAAGGCCGAGGACCCCGCCAAGATGATCGACCAGTACATGCGCGACCTCACCGACAACCTCGCCGAGGTCAAGAAGGAGACCGCCGCCGTCATGGCCGAGGAAGCCCGCGTGGCCCGTCAGGTCAAGGCCAACGCCGACGAGGTCGCCAAATACGACGACTTGGCACGCCGTGCGCTCACGGCCGGCAACGAGGGCGACGCCCGCGTGTTTCTCGCCAAGAAGCAGGAGCTGGCAAGCAAGGGCGAGGCACTCAACGTGACCTACGAGGCCGCCAAGGCCAACGCCCAGAAGATGCGCCAGATGCACGACAAGCTGGTCGACGACATCAACACGCTCAACGGTCGCCGCGAGGCCATCAAGGCCAAGACCGCCGTGGCCAGGACGCAGGCGAAGGTCAACCAGTTCTCCAACGCCTCCGACAAGGCCGAGGGCGCCATGGCTGCCTTTGCCCGCATGGAGGCCAAGGCCGATCAGATGCTCGACCAGGCAAACGCCGAGGCCGAGCTCAACGCCTCTGCCACCACCGACCGCGCCGCCGACCTGGCCGCCCAGTACGCAAGCACCGGCAACTCGGCGGCGGTAGACGACGAGCTGGCGAAGCTCAAGAAAGAAATGGGGCTCTAAGGGTCCCAGTGGCTCCCGAGGGGTTCCAGACTCCCCTCTGGGCTCAGACAGTCCTCGCTTCGAAAAAGGGCCCGTAAGGGTCCTTTTTCTTGCTGCGGAACTCGCCCAGAGGGGAGTCCGGAACCTCAGCGCGACCGTGACCATCTCGCTGGCGCGCGAAAGAGCAGGAAGGGCAGAAACCAAGACCAAGAACCAAGAACTTAAGAACATGAGGGGCGTCTATCGGATGGTGCCCGTTTCCCTCAGGTGCTGCATTTCCTCGGGGGTCAGTTCTACCACGCGGGTCACGGTGAGGAGGGGGCCGTCTACCTTGAAGTGGATGTCGTAGTGCTCAAGCGTGACCCAGAAGTCGCGGCCTTGGGAGGTCACACGGGCGTGCGCGGGGCGGGGGTCTTGGGAGAGGACTTGGAAGGCGCCCTTGTGTAGGTGGGCGGGCAGCTGGGCAAGGAGCTCGGGCGGGAAGTCAACCTCAAGCTCGTGCCACTCGTCGGCCTCCACCCAGCCGTGGCCGGCCTCGGGCTTTGAGTCGGAGAAGGGCAGGTAGGGCTTGATGTCATAGATGGGCGAGCCGTCCATCATGTCGGCGCCGATGACATGCAGCGCCGGTCCACGGCCGCCGTCGGGGTATTCCTCGTCAAGCTCGACGCGGGCGAGCTTGACACAGGAGAGCGCCAGGTCGTTGGGGCGGAAGCTCGAGCGCGTGGCGAAGACGCCCATGCGCCGCGTGCCTCCCAGGCGGGGCGGGCGCACGGTGGGGGTCCACTTGCCGCCGCGGTGGTTCTGCGAGAAGTCCCAGATGAGCCAGATGTAGTCGAACGTCTCCAGCCCGCGCACGGCGTCGGCGTCGCAAAACTCCGGCTCAAAGTAGACCACGCCCTCCAGCGCGTCGACCAGGCCGGGCTGGCGGGGCACGCCGAACTTCACGGGGTAGGGCGTCTTGATGTGGGCGACCGGGCGGATGACGTGCGCGTCGCTGGGGGTTTCGTCTTGCATGCTTCTCCAAGGGGATGGGCGAATATCTGCGCCATTGTACGTTCCGGCAGGCCGCAGGGTGTGCAAATCCGGCGCTTGAGCGCAAAGCCGATTCTTCTTGCAATATATCCTGCATAGAATATAGGGCGACGATTCGGCTTTCGGGCGCCTTTTGCGCCCCATATGCAAGGAGGCACCCGTGCCCGGCATCAGCATCCAAGAGATCGGCGAGACCCTCAACATGGTCGCCTCGCAGAACCTCGACGTTCGCACCATCACCATGGGCATCAACACGATGAGCTGCGCCGACGAGGATATCGACGTCATGGCGCGCAAGGTCTACGAGCGTCTCACGCATGCCGCCGAGCGCCTCGTGCCCGTGGCCAACCAGCTCGAGCGCGAGTACGGCATCCCGATCGTCAACAAGCGCATCTCCGTCACGCCGATGGCCCAGATTGCCGCAGCCACCCGCGCCAAGAACCTGACGCCCCTGGCGCAGGCGATGGACCGCGCCGCCGAGACGGTGGGCGTGGACTTTGTGGGCGGCTTCAGCGCCCTCGTACAGAAGGGCATCGGCGATGCCGACATGCGCCTCATCGACTCCATCCCCGAGGCGCTTGCCTCCACGAAGCACGTCTGCTCCTCGGTCAACGTGGCGAGCCTGCGCGCCGGCATCAACATGGACGCCGTGCTCAAGATGGCCCAGACCGTGAAGGACGCCGCCGAGGCCACGGTGGACGACCACTGCTACGGCGCCGCCAAGATCGTCGTCTTCTCCAACATGGTGGAAGACTCGCCGTTCATGGCGGGCGCGGTGCACGGCTCGGGCGAGGGCGACGAGGTCATCAACGTGGGCGTCTCCGGCCCCGGCGTCATGGCCGCCGCGCTCAAGCAGCTTCCCAAGACGGCCGACATGCAGACCGTGGCCGAGAAGATCAAGGCCACCTCGTTCAAGATCACGCGCGTCGGCGAGCTCATGGCCCGCGAGGCGTCGCGCCGTCTGGGCGTGCAGATGGGCATCGTCGACCTCTCGCTTGCCCCCACCCCCGCCGTGGGCGACTCGGTGGCGGACATCCTGGAGATCATCGGCGTGGGCACCTGCGGAGGCCCGGGCACCACGGCGGCCCTCGCCATGCTCAACGACTCGGTGAAGAAGGGCGGCGTCATGGCCACCTCCTCCATCGGCGGACTTTCCGGCGCGTTTATCCCCGTGTCGGAGGACGCGGGCATGATTCATGCCGTTGAGGCGGGCGCCCTCAGCCTGGAGAAGCTCGAGGCCATGACCTGCGTGTGCTCGGTGGGCATCGACATGGTGGCCGTGCCGGGCGACACCAACGTGGAGACCATCGCCGGCCTCATCGCCGACGAGATGGCCATCGGCGTCATCAACAACAAGACGACCGCCGTGCGCGTCATTCCCGCCGTGGGCAAGAAGGTGGGCGAGACGCTCGAGTTCGGGGGCCTCTTCGGCAAGGCGCCCGTGCAGGCCATCAACCAAAACGCCGGCTACGTGTTCGCGCACCGCGGCGGACGCATGCCCGCGCCGCTCAACTCGCTCAAGAACTAGGCAAACCCCTGCGGTATGGCGGGCATCAGGGTTCGGGGCGTCGGCAGGCGCAGGCTAAAACCGAAGACGCTGCTCGGCGTGCTGATTGCGGCGACGCTCTGCCTGTTTGCGTGGGTGCGTCGCGCCGACATCGCGATGGTGGCCGACGCGCTCATGCAGGGCGCCACGGCGGCGCTTGCGGTGGGCGCATGCTTTGAGCTGGGGCGCGTGTGCCTGCATGCCCTGGCCTACACGCGCTCGTTCAAGGTCATCGGCGCCGACGTGCCTCTTTCGGCCACCGTCCCAGCCTGGTTCAAGGCCGTCTTCATGAACACGGTCGTTCCCAGCGGCGGCACAAGCGGCCTGGCTTGCGTCATCGACGTCGCCCGCAGGCGCGGGGTGGCGGTGGGGTCGGCCACCACGGCCACGCTCTTCACGCAGACGTGCTTTTACCTGGCGATGTTCCTTGCCATCCTGCTGGGCTTCTGGGTGATGGCCCAGGCCGGCACCCTCACAGGGCGCGACGTTGCGGTGGGCTCGATCATGGGATGCGCAGCCTTGGCGTTTGTGGCGCTGCTGGCGCTGGGCCACCTTGCACCTGGCACGCTGCAGAGGGCCTTGCGTGCGGTGGAGCGCCTTGTTGTGCGCGTGTGCACGAAACTTCCCTTCGTGAAGAAGGTTCCCGCCCCCTGGGCCGACAGCCTCGTGCGCTCGTTCAGTGCGGCGGCCACCTCGCTCGTGCGCAACCCGGGCCGGGCGGCCACCGTGTACCTGTCGATGGTGGCGGCCATCGCGTTTGACGCGCTTGCGTTCTTTGCATGCGGCTATGCGTTCGACGTCACGGCCCTGGACGCGCTCTTTGGGGCCTATGTGACGGCGCTCGTCTTCAACAGCTTCAATGTGACGCCGGGAGGCGCGGGCATCGTCGAGGGCCTGGCGGCGGCGGTGCTCGCGGGCTATGGCTACCCTCTCTCCCAGGCGCTTTCGGTCATCCTGTGCTATCGCGCGTTCATGTACTGGATCCCGCTGCTCGTGGGCGGCGTCATGATGCGCGCCTCGCGCGGGCCCAGGGGAGAGCAGGCGGCGGTGGCGAGCGAGGCCGAGGGCGAGACCGGGGTGGAGGAGAAGCC
>CAKUKJ010000190.1 GCA_934662525.1 uncultured Coriobacteriales bacterium
CGGTGATGGGGTCGCAGGTGGGGTAGGTCTGGATCCACTTCATGCCCACGAGGTCGGCGTCGATGGCCTCGGCCATCTTGATGCCGTCGCCGGTCGTGGCAACGGTGTCGGTGGACTTGACGGACTCGTCGAGCTCGGGGTCGTACTGCTCGCGCATTTCAAGGTTGCCGCCGAAGCCGCCCGTTGCCAGCACGAACGCCTTGCCGGTGAACTCGTACTCGGTGCCGTCGGGGTTCACGGCCTTCACGCCGGTCACGCTGCCGCTGTCGTCCATGACGAACTCGGTGGCCTGCATGCTCGTGTAGATGTTGATGCCTGCGGCCTCAGCGTCGCCCTTGAGGGGCCAGGTGATCTTGGCGCCCGACTCGCCCTCGGGCACGAGGGAGCGCTTCACGGAGTGGCCGCCGAAGAAGTTGAGATGCGTGAACTCGACGTTGTGCTCGTCGCGCAGCCACTCGGCGGATTCGAGGGCACCGTTGGCGAGGATGTGGATCAGGTCGTGGTCCTGGTCGGTGTCGTCGCCGCCGGCGATGATGTCGCTCTCAAAGAGGTCGGCGGAGTCCTCGATGCCCTCCTCCTGCTGCAGCCAGTTGCAGGGGGCGGCCATGCCGCCGCCGGAGATCTGCGTGTTGCCGCCGATGCTGGGGAGCTTCTCGATGACGATGACCGACTTGCCGGCTTTGGAGGCGGTCAGGGCGGCGGACAGGCCTGCGCCGCCAGCGCCGAGCACGATGACGTCGGCGTCGGTGGTCTCGGGGTCGGCGTACACGGGGGCGGCGTGGTCGGCCTTGGTCATGGCGTCGGTGTCGAAGCCGGCCTGGCCGAGGGCGTCGGTCACGGCGGTGAGGACGGCCGAGCTGGTGACGGTGGCGCCCGTCACGCTGTCGACGTTGAGGGTCTGGTTGTCAACAATGAGGGGCAGCATGACCTTCTCGATGGACTCCACCATGCCGGGCATCTCGTTGTTGTCGCCGATCTTGATGTCGGTGACCTTGCCGTCCTCAACCGTGACCTCAACGTTGACGTCGGCATGCTTGCCGCGTGCGGCTGCGGTGTAGGTGCCGTCCTTGACCTCGGCGCCGTCGGCGGCGGGCGCATCGGCCAGCGCGACGCCGGAGACCATGGATGCGGCGGCCATGGCGGCGATGCCTGCGCCTGCACCCTTGACGAAACCGCGACGAGAGAAGGTGTTGCTCATGATGAATCCCCTTTCGAGAATGCCATGCCCGACATCTGTGACGGGCTTTTCTTGCGACGCCCCCGAACAATTGCGCTTGGGCGCCGCGTTGGCTCACACAATAGCGACTTATGCCGCAAAGTGTGGTTTAATGTGGTAACCCCGCTGGTAGGGGCCGTTTCAAGGGGGAGTGGGTTACGCGATGGGTTCATTTGCAAAGCCGTTTTTCACACGAGGGTGGGCGATGCTTTTGCGCCTGTCGGCCATGCCCGTGGCGTTTCTGGGCGTGGGTATCTACCGGGGCTGGATTGCGACGCTCTTCCGGTTCGGTGCGTTTCCGGGGATGACGCTCACGGACTACGTCTTGTTTGAGACGTGCATAGGCGTCGTCTCGCTCGTCGTTGCCTTGCTTGCCCGCCGTATCGTGCCCATGTGGGAGAACCGCGCCTGCCTGGCGGTGACGGGGGCGTCTATGACGCTCGGCTCGGTGCTGCTCGTTGTGGCGTGCTTCTTGCCCGGGGCGTTGGGCCTTGCGCCTGCGGTGGGCGCGCTCGGGGCGATCAAGCTTGTGGGCCTCGTCTTGACGGGCGGGGGGCTTGCGCTGCTCATCCTCCTTTGGTGCGAGTTCTACGGGGCGCTCAATCCCATGCGCGTCGCGGTATACCACGCGGCCTCCATCTTCGTGGGCGAGCTCATCTGCTGGGTGTTCATGGGCCTGAATCCCGCATGGATCGCCGTTTTCTCATGTGTGCTGCCCCTTGTGTCGCTCGGGTGGGCGCATCGGGCGTTTGTGACGCTGCCTGCGGTGGAGCGCCCAAAGCAGGGTGAGGTCATCTCGCGCCGTGCCGTGCCCGTCAAACCCATCGCCCTCATGGCCGTGTGCTCCTTCGCCATGCAGTTTGCCACGATGCCCGGCCAGCCCATGATTGCAGGCAACGTCCTCGGCACGCTGTTTGCCTGCGCGTTCGTTATTTTGGGTTCCCTCTCCACGTCGCGCTGGTTCAACTTTGACACCATCTACCGGGTGGCGTTCCCGTTCGTCTGCGCCACCTCGCTGCTTGTGACGCCGCTGCTTGCCCAGCACGCCCAGGCCACCGCCTTCTTTTTCGACGCGGGCTACACGATGCTCTCCATGTTCATCATGATCATCCTGAGCAACATGACGTATCGCTTTGGGATCAACGCGGTGTGGTTGAACGGCATCGAGCGCGCCGCCCGCTACATCATGGAGAGCCTCGGTTGGGTTGCCTGTCTTTTTGTTGCAGGCACGTTCTCTCCCGAGCTGAGCAACGTGGCGCACCTGATTGTGGCGCTCGGGGTGTTCGTGACGTTCCTCGTTATCGTGCTGCCCGAGAAAAGCCTGGGTGCGCGTTGGGGCATTGACCTGCACGAAGATGCAAACGATAAAGATAACGTTAAAGTAGAGGATAAAAGTAAGTTAAATGTTAAAGATAAGCCCCTTGGTCTGGGTTCTCGTCCGGATGTGATTAACGACTCCCCCTGTGCCGCTGCGCCAGGTGTGGGAAACGGGCGTGCGCCGGTTGGGTCTGCGGCGATGGATGGCGTCGTCCCGGCGCGCTTCGACCCGTTCGCCCCGGGAAGGCTTGCCATGCGCGTGTCCGACCTTGCCCGTGAGCATGGTCTTACCGACCGCGAGGAGGAGGTGTTGCAGCTTATGGCTCGCAAGACGCCCATCGCCCAGATGGAGGAGAGCCTCTTCATCGCACGCGGCACCATCAAGGCCCATACCGGACGAATCTACAAGAAGCTCGGCGTCCACAGCAGGGGGGAGCTGTTCGAACTTCTCGGCGTGCCGGAGGACGAGTAAAGGCGACCGAGGCTGCCTGGGCCATCTGCCCGCCCTATATAAGTTGCCATCATTTGCCGGTTGACTGACATTTCATGAGGGGACGGCCTGGCTGTACGCCTGGCCTGCCACCCTACGCTTTCTTCCGTTTCCATTCGGATTGCGGAAGAAAGGCAGTTGTTTCATGGCATGTCTGTACGGATACGCACGGGTAAGCACTCGCGAGCAGAACCTCGACCGGCAGTTCGATGCCTTGATGGGGTTTGGAGTGGACCCGCACTGCATCTACTCTGATAAGGCCAGCGGCAAGGACTTCCGCAGGCCTGCATATACCAAGTTGCTGCGACAGCTTTGCGCGGGAGACACCTTGGTGGTGGGCAGCATCGACCGCCTTGGACGCAACTACGATGAGATCCTTGCCCAGTGGAGGCATCTGACCAAGGAAATCCAGTGCGCGATCGTGGTTCTCGACATGCCGTTGCTCGACACTCGCTCGGCCGCCGGGGATCTCACCAGCTCGTTCATCTCCGACATCGTGCTGCAGCTCCTCTCCTATGTGGCGCAGGTGGAACGTGAGAACATCAGGGCGCGCCAGAAGCAGGGCATCTGTGCCGCCCGAAGCCGTGGCGTGCAGTTCGGGCGGCCCTGCAAAGGGCGCCCGGATGGGTATGACGAGGCGCGCGACAGCTATCTGGGCGGGCATGCCACCCGCCGTCAGGCTTCCGACAAGATAGGCGTGAGCGTCAACACGTTCGTGAAATGGCTGCGCGAGGATGAGGCGGGCGTTCTGGACGCGGAGCGCTGAAAGGCACCCTCCCCAGGCCGAGCGCGGGCGGCGGGGGCCTGGGTGAACGGGGCGATGTCATGCCGGAATGGGGTTGGGGGCGGGATGAGTCTGATTTAGGACTCCCGAGTCAATAATGTACACTTTTTTGACTCCTACAAAACGGAAGCAATATAGCACAACCGCGTGGGCGAAACGCCAGGTCGCGCACCGATGGTTACGGGAAACGCGCCATTCCTCACCCAAGTCAAAAAAGTGTAGGTTTTTGACCCCGCCCGGGCGGCGGGAGTGAGGGGAGGCACGGGATGGCGGTCGCGCTCGATGGCGTTTGCGCTGGTAATGGCCCTGTTCCCAAAAGCCTCCCGACGCCCTTGGGGCGCGGTTGCGCGGGCAGGAAGGCTCGCCTGTACGCCGTGAACGCGGGCTTGGGGCATGAAAGCGCCCTCTGCGCCCGCCTGGCGCGCCTCATGCCCGCTGACCTGCTGCTCGACGCGTTCGTCCCCAAGAAGGAGAAATGGTTCAAGCGCGGCGGCTCCTGGTCGCTGCAGGCCAAACCCATGTGGCCCGGCTACCTCCTCGTGTCCACGCCCGACGCGGTTTCCCTCAACGACCTCATGCTCCATATGTCCTCGCCCCGCCGCCTGGCCGGTGAATCGGGGAGGGGCTTCGCGCCCCTGGACGGGGCCGTCGAGGCGTGGCTGCTCTCCTGCATGGACGCCTCCCACACCGTGCGCGGAAGCGTCGGCCACCTGGTCGGCGGCTCCCTGCGCGTCGCCTCCGGCCCCCTGGTGGGCCGGGAGGGCTCCATCCTCAAGTTCGACCGCCACAAGCGCACGGCCCTCGTCGCCCTGACCCCCATGGGCGCCCAGGGCCCCTGCGAGACGCTGGCGCTCGACGTGCCTTCCGTCCCCGCCGAGGGGGTGCCTGCGTGTCTGTAGGACAAGCGGTGAAGACGGAGCCCTCCATGCCCGCCGAGACCGGCTCGCGGCCGGGCTTCGTCGCCACGGGCACATACAAGGCGCCCGCCCCCGATTCCGACGCGTCTGCCCCGAGGAAGGGCGGGGCGGCCTACCTCGCGCTCAAGCGCGCTTTCGACGTCGTGTTCAGCGCCGGGGTCTGCGCGATCCTGGCCATTCCCGTTGCGGCCGCCTGCATTGCGATCTGCCTCGACACGCCCGGCAAGCCCTTCTTCCGCCAGGAGCGCGTCGGGCAGGGCGGCAGGCCCATCCGCATATTCAAGCTCCGCACGATGGTGGCCGACGCCCACGAGCACCCCGAGAGGTACATGACCGCCTCGCAGCTGGAGACCTGGAGGCGCGAGCAGAAGCTCGACAACGACCCGCGAATCACGCGGGTTGGGCGCATCCTTCGCCGCACGTCGTTGGACGAGCTGCCCCAGTTCGTGAACGTCCTCAAGGGCGACCTGTCGGTCATAGGCCCCAGGCCCGTGACCCTGGAGGAGACCTACGAGTACGGCGACGCCCGCGACGAGGTGCTCTCCTGCAGGCCCGGCATCACGGGCTGGTGGGCCGCCACCGACCGCAACGACTCGACGTGGGAGAGCGGCCGCAGGCAGGCCCGGGAGCTGTTCTACGTGCGCCACCAGTCCCTGGGGCTGGACGCGCGCGTGTTCGTGAAGACCTTCAAGGCGATGAGGAGGGGGAAGTGA
>CAKUKJ010000191.1 GCA_934662525.1 uncultured Coriobacteriales bacterium
GCGATATGCCTCCGCCGTCACGCCCACATCGTGGGCTTTGGCAGAGAGCACGATGTCACCGAAGTCGCGCTCCTCGAAATGGCGCACGAAACCCATGGCAGAAAGCGCCATCTTGTCGGCGAGGGAGAGGTCTGGGCGGACGTCGAGCGTGCGGTCTATGGAGCCGGCGTTCACGCCGATGCGGATGGGGACGTGCGCCGCGCGGGCAGCATCGATGACGGCATCGACCTTGTCCCAGGAGCCGATGTTGCCGGGGTTGATGCGCAAACCCGACGCACCCAGCTCGCAGGCGCGTATCGCCAGGCGATGGTCGAAATGTATGTCCGCCACCACAGGGACGGGGCAGGCCCTGCACAGGGCGGCGAAGCCTTCGAGCGCGCTGGAATTGGGAATTGCGGCGCGCACCAGCTCGCACCCGGCCCCCACAAGCCCATTGGCCTGCGCGATGGCAGCTTTGGGATCGGCCGTGGGCGCCGTGAGCATCGACTGGACGACGACCGGCGCACCGCCACCAATCCGCACGCCCCCCACGTCAACTTGCCGCGTGCGGTTGCGTGGCAGGATGCGCGCCTCGTTTGGCACGACCTCGTTGTCCGCGTCTTTCACAGGAACCTCCCCTTCCTCGGTGTGCAGAGAGTCGCAAAAGGCTGGGCCGGGACTTACATCAAGCGGCCGACGTCTTGAAAGACCATGAAGAAAAACAGCGCCAGAACGGCCGCGATGCCGAGAAGAGAAATGACGCCCTGAATCCACAGAGGCACCTCTCGCCCAATGACCTTCTCAACAACCTCGATGACGAGCTTTCCGCCGTCAAGAGGAGGTATCGGCAGCAGGTTCATCCATCCCAGCGAGACCGACAGTGCCGCCAGAAGCACAATGATGTCAAAGAGCCCGGTCGAGACCGCCTGAGAAGTCATCTGCGCGATGCCCACCACGCCGCTCGACTGTGAGATGACCTGCGGCGCCTCACTGGGGTTGAGCAGGCCCAGGACTGCGGTGGCCACCGAACCTATATAGGAGATGGAGGCCTGCATGGACTCGGCGACGCTCAGGTGCGTGTCGCCGTTTTCAAGGAACACCTGCAGGGAGAGGCCGAGTTTTCCATCGCCGTCCCTAGACAAATGGACGCGTTTGACATCCCCGGCGCCATCGCCCCCCTCCCCTGCCTCGACATAGTCGACAGTCAGCTCGTCGCCCGATGCAAGCAAGTCGGAAACGGCTTGGACGCCGTCGAGCTCGGCGATGGGCGTCCCGTTCACCGCCCGAATCTCGTCGCCTTGCGCCATGCCCGCCTCGGCAGCCGGACTACCCGCGCTGACGTCGCTCACGGCAAGCGCAAGGTGCTGCTCGTACATCGTCGTGTAGCAACCCGTGAGGACGATAAAAGCAAACAACAGGTTGAATGCGACACCGGCGACAAGCACAAGAACGCGGCGGACGAACGTCTTTCCCGCATAGGTGTGCGAGAGCTCCGATGCAAGGAAGTCCTCGGGAGACATGCCGGGGTCGAAGGGGAGCCCCGCCTCGTGGGCGACATGCGCCGCAAGCGAGTTGCCCCGATCGCGTGCCGTAAGCCCACGCTCGTCGCGCTCGACGGTCTCGTAGGCGACCGGCTTCTCCTTGCGAGTGCGGCGTCTCCCCTTCTCGTAGACCGGCTCGATGCTGCCAAGGTCTACGAGGGCGTCGATGAGCACCTGCGCCTCGGTCACATCCTCACAGGCCAAAACCAGGGCAAGCTCATCCGCGGTCAGGCGGCCCCTGGCATTGATGAGGGCGAGGGCCAGCGCAAGGCGCCCGTCTTTGGCATAGGCCATGCCGCAAATACGCGTGTATCCGCCCAAAAGAGCAAGCGTCGCCCCATAGCGGATGCCGCTTCGCCTGCTCACGAATGACTTTTCCGGCCCGTAGGGCATGCCGACATAAAACTCGGTGACGCGCATGCCCACAAGACGGGCGACGAGCGCATGCCCTCCCTCGTGGACAACCACGATGACGCAGAGGATGAGCAGGAAACACAGCGCAGTCAGAATGGTGTTCAACAAACCTCAGTGCCGCCTTGCCACATAGTAGGTGCAGTTACAGAGACGCCGCAATCTTGGACGCCATGGCCCTTGCCTGCGAATCAATCTCTTCGAGCTGCTCGAGCGACTCGACGCGTTGGGCCTCGAACGCATCAAGCGTCCTTTCGACGACGCGTTCAATGTCGAGGTACGCGATGCGCCCTTGCAAGAACGCCTCGACGGCGATCTCGTCGGAGGCATTGAGCACGCAGGGGAGGACGCCTCCGCGCTCCCCCGCTTGGATGGCCAGGTCGAGGCAGCCGAACGTCTCGCGATCGGGCTCGGCGAAGTCGATGTGGCCCAGCGTTGCGAAGTCAAGCGGGGCCGTCGGCTGATTCCAACGCCCCGGAAAGCTGAGCGCATACTGGATGGGGACGCGCATGTCGGCGGCGCCGATGTGTGAGATGACCGAGCCGTCGGAGTACTCGACCATAGAGTGCACGGCGCTTTGACGTTGCACAACAGGATGAATCATCGAGAACGGGGCGTCGAAGAGATGGTGGGCCTCGATGGCTTCCAGCCCTTTGTTCATGAGCGTCGAGGAGTCGGTCGTGACCTTCGCCCCCATGGACCAGTTCGGGTGCTTCAACGCCTGCTTGGCGTCGACATTGCGCAGCTCCTCGCGCGTCTTGCCGAAAAAGGGGCCGCCGGAAGCCGTAAGCCAGATGCGCGACGCCTCCCAAGGGTCGTTGCCCAAGAAGCACTGGAAGATGGCAGAATGCTCCGAGTCAACAGGCAGGAGCTTGCCGGGAGAAGCCAACGGCATGATGAGGTCGCCGGCCACGACGAGCGACTCCTTGTTGGCAAGCGCGAGCTCATGCCCGCATGAGAGGGCGTTGTAGCTTGCGCGCATGCCGGAGAAGCCCACCAACGCGTTGAGAACGCAGTCCGCTTCAGGAAGTGCCGCAAGGGCGTCGACGGCCTCACGGCCAAAGGAGACCTCGCAACCCTGGGGCAGCGCATCCCGGGCAATGCGGGAGCGCAGCGACTCATCCGCAAGCGCAACATACCGTATGGTAGGGAACTCGTGTGCCAGGCGCACCAAATCGTCGGCGCTCGTGCGCGCGGCGACGGCCACAAGCTCCACTTTACCGGGGTTGCGCCGCACGACGTCGACCGTCTGGCGCCCGATGGAGCCCGTTGCCCCCAACAACACGAGGCGAAGGGGACAACGGCGCTCGAACGTCTGGCCGGGAGCGGGAACGACGCCGCGCGAGCGCGGCTTTTGCAAGAGGCTCAATTAGATGACCCCCATAAGCGTCAGGATGAAATAGGCCGCAATGGCGACGAACAACATGGAATCGGAGCGATCGAGAAGCCCGCCGTGTCCTGGGATGAGGTTTCCGGAATCCTTGACGCCGGCGCCGCGCTTGATGCGCGACTCGACAAGGTCGCCGATGACGCCGACGACGCCGCACACAAGGCCGCAGAACACGGCGACGAACGGCGTTACGCCCGTCTCAGGGAAGAACAGAAGAGCACACCACACGGCGAGAGAACCGCAGATGCCGCCTACGAAACCCTCCCAGCTCTTTTTGGGAGAGATGGCAGGCACCATCTTGTGCTTCCCAAACGCGCTGCCCACCAGGTATGCGCAGGCGTCGTTGATCCAAACCGACGCCATGACGCCGATACACAGGATGATGGCGGCCTCATTGGGCATAGTGTCGGCGCAGCGGATGGCAACAAGAGCCGAAAGCGTAAAGCCCGTGTAGATTGTGCCGAACGCCGTGACCGCCACGTCGGTGATGCGCGCCTGCTGGTCGATGACATACCAAAAGCCCAGCACCATGACGAGCAGAAAGACGACGCCCTCGAGGAACAACGGATTCACAAGGGCCACAAGCGGCATGAGGGCGGCAAACGCTATGCCCACTATCTGATTGGGCAACTTGCAGTCCGACCGCATGAGCCTGAAGAACTCCCAGCAGCATATGCCAGCCGTAATCGCCATGACAAGGGCGCACCACCTGCCGCCGAGCACGATACCCGCAATGTTGACGGCGACATAGAGTGCGCCGCTCAACGCCCGCACAAGCAGGTTGCGGCTCACCAGCGAAGGCACGCTGACCCCGGCAGGCTCGGGCTGAGTGCGCTTGCTCTCGGCCACGAGCTGCTCGGGGGAATGTGGGGCCTTGGGAGAAAAGGTCGCCACCAGGTCGGCCTTGAGCCCCTTGATGACGCCCGAAACCTGCTCGACCAAGTTCGGACTGCTTGGCTTAGGCTTGTTCGTCGACATCTTTCACACCCCCGAAGCGGCGGTGGCGGCCCTGATATTCAACGATGGCGTCGATGAGGTCCCAACGAGTGAAATCAGGCCACAAGACGTCGAGAAAGACAAACTCGCTGTAGGCGCACTGCCACAGCAAGTAGTTCGAAAGCCTCTTCTCCCCCGAGGTGCGAATGAGAAGCTCGGGGTCGGGCAGAGGAGCCGTCCAGAGCCTGGAGGCAAAGAGCCCCTCGTCTATGGCTTCGGGGTCGAGCTCGCCGCTCGCGGCCATCGAGCACAGCGCACGCGTTGCATGGAGGATTTCCTGACGCCCGCCATAGTTCACCGCCACGGCAAGCACCATGCCCGTGTGGCCTGCCGTCTCGGCAAGCCCGCGCTCAAACGTCTCGCGCGTCTCATCGGGCAGCTCGGCCATATCGCCCAAGTATTGCAGGCGCACGTTCTCGCGATGCAGCAGCGGAAGCTCGTCGATAAGCGTCTGCGCAAAAAGCGACATGAGCAGGTCGACCTCGTCTTGGGGACGCGTCCAGTTCTCCGTGGAGAACGCATAGACCGTCAGCGCCTCCAAGCCGAGGCGAACGGCCGCAGTGATGTTCTCGCGCAGCGCGTCGATGCCTGCCACATGGCCATGGCCGCGCGAAAGACCGCGCTGCTGAGCCCACCTGCCGTTGCCATCCATGATGACGGCGATGTGCCGGGGAATACGCCCCGCATCGAGCTGGTCAAACCCGCTCGATGCGGGCGCGTCGGCAAAATACGCGTTGAAGGCCTCTAAATCTGGGATCACTTAGACCTCCATGACCTCGGTCTCTTTATCCTTGAGAAGCTTGTCGATCTTGGCGATGTGCTCGTCGGTAATCTTCTGGATGGCCGCCTCGCCGCGACGCTGCTCGTCTTCGGAGATCTCGGCGTCCTTCTCCATCTTTGCATAACGGTTGTTGGCGTCGCGACGGACGTTGCGCACGGAGACGCGGGCCTGCTCGGCTATCTCACGGCACTTCTTGACCGACTCCTTGCGGCCCTCCTCAGAGGGGGCAGGAAAAGGCAGGCGAATGACGTTGCCGTCGTTGGCGGGCGTGATGCCGATGTCCGAGGTCATAATGGCCTTCTCAATGGCACGCAGGCTAGTCTTGTCC
>CAKUKJ010000192.1 GCA_934662525.1 uncultured Coriobacteriales bacterium
GGCCACCATCGTGCGGAGCTTGAATATGCGGATGGGCCTGCCGCCCTGCCCGACGCGCTCCTGGCGGAAGAAGGGCCTGCCGGGGGTGTCGATGCAGATGGCGGCGCAGGCTGCTGCGACGGGTATCGCCAGCACGGCGCAGACGCCGGCCGAGAACACGACGTCGAAGATGCGTTTGACGACCCGGTACCCCGCACCGCCCTTCTTCGGGGCGCCGGCCGTCGGGTCTGGGGCCGGAGCCTTGTAAGTCCCCGTAGCCACGAAACCAGGCGCGGGGGCCGGGCCCTCGGCGGGCATGGAGGACTCCGGCCCCACCGTTTGGTCTACAGGCACGCGGGCACCCCCTCAGAGGGAGCCGACGGCACGTCGAGCGCCAGCGTCTCGCAGGGGCCCTGGGCGCCCATGGGGGTCAGGGCGACGAGGGCGGTGCGTTTGTGGCGGTCGTATCTGAGGACGGAGGGCTCGCGGCCCGCGAGGGGGCCGGAGGCGACGCGCAGGGAGCCGCCGACAAGGTAGCCGACGCTTCCGCGCACGACGTGCGAGGCGTCCATGCAGGCGAGGAGCCAGGACTCCACGGCCCCGTCGAGCGGGGCGAATCCGCGCCCGACCTCGCCGGCCAGGCGGCGGGGCGAGGACATGCGGAGCATGAGGCCGTCGAGGGCCTCCGGGTCGGGCGTGGACACGAGGAGGTAGCCGGGCCACATGGGCTTTGCCTGCAGCGACCAGGAGCCGCCGCGCTTGAACCATTTCTCCTTCTTGGGAACGAAGGCGTCGAGCAGCAAATCGGCGGGCATCAGGCGCGCCAGGCGGGCGCAGAGGGCCGATTCGCGATCCAAACCCGCGTTCACGGCATACAGGCGAGCCTTCCTGCCCGCGCAACCGCGCCCCAAGGGCGTCGGGAGGTTTCCGGAAACAGCCGCCTTACCAGCGCAAACGCCCTCGAGCGCGACCGCCATCCCGTGCCTCCCCTCACTCCCGCCGCACGCGGCGGGGTCAAAAACCTACACTTTTTTGACTTGGGTGAGGAATGGCGCGTTTCCTGTAATCATCGGGACGCGACCTGCCGTTTTGATTCGGGGGTTGTGCTATATTGCTTCCGTTTTGTAGGAGTCAAAAAAGTGTACATTATTGACTCGGGAGTCTGATATCAGATTCAGCTCGTCATAGACATGGCGGCCCTATACATTGCGACCAATCGCTTAAACACCGCGCAAGCAAGTCGGCCATCCAAATCCATGGTATCTTTCATGCCAACAAATAACCTTATGTAATAAGGTGGAATGGTAATAAGGCGGAATGCCGGAGGACATCATGGAGCTCGAACGAATTGCGACGAACACGTACGACTTTGAGACCGTGCGCGGGACGGGCCTCACCTACGTGGACAAGACCGGCCTGCTCCACCCGCTGGTGGACGGCTCCATGGGCAACCAGTTCTTCCTCTCCCGGCCCCGGCGCTTCGGCAAGTCGCTTCTGTGCTCCACCATCCAGAAGCTCTTCGAGGGCAGGCGCGGCCTGTTCGAGGGGCTGGCGATAGACTCCCTGCCTTGGGACTGGGACGCGACCTATCCCGTCATCCGCTTGGACATGAGCCTGTGTTCGGGGGAGACGGTCGAGGAGGTGGAGGCAGGCGTCAGCGCGGTCTTACAGCGCGAGTCTGAAAGGCTGGGCGTGCCCCTACGCGAGGGGCTCGAGCCACGCGAGTGCTTCGCCTTCCTCGTCGAGGACGTCGCTGCCGCAAGTCCCTCAGGCCAGTGCGTGTTGCTCATAGACGAGTACGACAAGCCCCTCACCCGCTGGGTGGGCTCCCAGGAGGTCCTTCCCTTCCAGTCCTTCCTGAAGTCCTTCTACGGCGTGGTCAAGGCCACCGAGTCCAAGCAGCGCTTCTGCCTCATGACAGGCGTCTCCAAGTTTTCGAAGGTGTCCATTTTCTCGGACCTCAACAACCTCAAGGACCTCACGATGAGCCCCTTCGCCACGACGCTTCTGGGCTACACGCACGAGGAGGTGCGGGCGAACTTCCCCGGCCGCCTCGCCGCGCTCGCGCGGGCGCTGGGCACCGACGCCGAAGGGGCGTTCGCCCAGCTCGTCGAGATGTACGACGGCTACTGCTTCGACGGCCGCATGGTCCGCGTCTTCAACCCCGTGTCGCTCGGAAACGCGCTCACCGACATGCAGCTCGAGCCGTACTGGTTCGAGACGGGCACCCCCGGCTGGCTCATGTCCTATGCCAAGAAGGCCCCGATGGACATGGACGACATCCAGGTCGGTGTGTCTGACTTGGGCACCTTTGAGCCTGCCGACCCCTCCATGCCGGCCGTGCTGCTGCAGACGGGCTACCTCACGATTAAAGACGTGCTCGGCCGGGGCCTGGCGGCGCTGTACACGCTTGGCTTCCCCAACCAGGAGGTGTCCTCCGGTTTCAACCGATGGCTCGCCAACGCCTACATGCGCCCCGGCACCGACGTGTCGCAGACGAGCGGCTGGGCGGCGGCATGCCAGCGCGCGCTGCGCTCGGGCGACGCCGGCGGCTTCATGGAGGCGCTCGAGTCGTTCTTCGCCTCCATCGGCTACGACCTGACCGACCGGCTTTCCGAGCAGGCCTACCAGTGCGTGGCCGTGGCGATTCTGAGGTTCATCGGCATCTACCTCGACGCCGAGGTGACGACCTCGCGGGGCCGCATCGACATGGTGGCCAAGGCACCGGGGCACGTCTTCGTCATCGAGGTGAAGGTGGCCTCGGGCGACGCCGCCGGGGAAACCGCCGCCAAGGCGGCGCTGACCCAAATCCGCGAGCGCGGCTACGCCGAGCCCTATCGCGGCTCGGATGACGAAGTGCTCCTGCTCGGCATCGCCTTCGACTGCCTCACGCACAACGTGGGCGCGTGGGTGAGCGAGGGGCTGTAGCGCTCAGACCCCTACCGTCGTTGCGCAGCAGGTTTGTGCGTCTCGTGAGGTTTTGATTACGCGTTCGCCAGACGCGCACAAACCTTGACCAGCCGTCAGCTTCGGCACCGCAACCACCACGCCTTATCACCACATCGGCGCTGGTTGTGGCACATGGAACCTTTTTTGGGATACCTCCGCGCGGGCCATATCGTGCCCGCCATGGACACGAATCTCAACCGTGCCATCGGCGTGGAGCTCAGGTCGATGCGCACAGACGCACAAAAGACGCAAAGCACGGTCGCCTCGCGGCTCGGCAAGCCGCAGTCGTACGTGAGCAAGCTCGAGTCGGGGGAACGCAGCCTGAGGCTGTGCGAGATATACGACTATGCGGCGGCGCTCGACATGGACGTCGACGACTTCATGTGGAGGGTCGACGTCCGCATCAAGGACTACCGCAGGCTCAAGCAAGGGCCGCTGGGGCCGAAAGGCTAGGGACAAGTGCAAAACCGAAGGCCGTCCACCTCTGATACATATGGCACCCCCAACGTCACGCTCAGGACAGCGGGGGATTGGCGCAGTCTATAAAAACGGCACCATATAGAGCGGAATGAACCGGATGCCCCCTTCCTCCTTGTAATCCGCGGGGTGCACCACATAGGGCGTATGCAGCTGCGCGGGGTATTTGGCCATGAACTTGCGCAGCGACGAAAGGGTGTACCTGCTGCTCGATTTAACCTCTATGGGTGAGATATTGTGTCGATTGGTGATTGAAGACTTGGCGATAAGAAAGTCTATCTCCATACGGCTGGCCGCATCTTCACGGCTCGGGTTGGCATAGAAATAGAGCGTGTGGCCGGATGCACGCAGCATCTGCGCAACGGCGTTCTCTATCACCATCCCCATGTTGACTTCTAGTTTGTCGAGCAGGATCTTCTTGTATACCTGTTCATCGATCAACCCCCGCTCGTCAAAACTGTGGCTGATGAGCAGCCCCGTGTCGGCCATATAGCACTTGAGCGTCGTGCGCTCCCGGTTGAGATTGAGCCCGAGCGAGGGCTCGGTCGTGTTGTAGCAGTTGTTTACGACCATGGCATCGGACAGCCAGAAGAGGGAATCCCGAAACTCATCGAATGTCGCTCCCCTCTCCACCGATGCAAGCTTGAAATGCCTGTTCTGGTTTTTGAGCTGAGAGGGAAGCTCGTCATAGATGGCCTCGACGCGAAGGACGTCTCTGCCGGCGTGCTTGCGGATGTCGTCGCGATAGAGCTTGAGGATGCGCCTCTTCACTCGGTCCAGCCGCTCGAAATCCCGGGAATCCGCATAGGCGGCAACGGCCTGGGGCATGCCGCCGACAAGAAGATACTGCCTGAACAGATCCATTGCCTTGCGGTGGAGGGCCTGCCCCATCGGCCGACTTCTTTCGAAACACTCCCTTGCAAGAGGCACGATGGACTCGTTGCCCATCGCCCAGCAGAACTCCTCGAAGTCCATGGGATGCATATCGATCGCATCTTCCTCAGAAGGAATCAAGATGTCCTGGACGTTCTTCTTGATAGACATGAGCGAGCCGGTCTCTATGTAGTCGAAGCGCCCATCGGCTACCAGGTATTTGATTGCGCTGCGAGCACGTGGAAACAGTTGAACCTCGTCAAAGACAATAAGCGAGCGGCGCGGGATAAGACGCGTGTTATAGAGGGCCGAGAGTTTGAGAAAGAAGACGTCGAGGTCATTGAGGTCGTGCAGGAAAAGACCGCGCACGTCATCTCTGGCCTTGTTGAAATCGATAAGCACGTATGTGTCGTATTCGGACTTGGCAAATTCCTCAACGATATAGCTTTTGCCAACACGACGAGCTCCCTGGATGAGAAGCGCGCTACTCCCTTGCTCGCGGCGCTTCCAATCAACAAGCTTCTGATACACTTTTCGCCGCATCGAACCTCCAAAAGAATTGTGCTTTCGACAAGCGCCTGACTTCCTGGTAGGAACTTTTCAAGATTATTGAAGCATGGCAATTGGAACTTTTCAAGATTATTGAACATGGATAAATGAATGTTTTCGCGATTATTGGTCGCGATATGTCTTATTTTGATTTTGTATCATTTCAAACTGTAAAGCCTCTGGCGGATTTGGATTCGTAACGTAACTTTGCAAGTGACCTCTTCTCCGACGCCCTTGCCGCGCTGGCCGACCAGGGCATCGAGATGATTTACGACCGCACGCGCATGGTGCTTGCGCAGGGCGACTTCGTGCTCGGCGTGAGCGAGGGCACCTACGGCGGTGCCCCCACGAGCTACTACGACCTGTGGTGTATCTCGAACGGCAAGATTGCCGAGCACCGGGACGTGATGGAGGCCATCGCCGACGAGTCCACCTGGGCAAACGACAACGGGAAGTTCTAAACCAGCCGGTTCTGACGGCTGACAGAAATCGTTACGTTTTATGCTGACATCCGCGCAACCTTCCGGCGCGTCGCGGCTGCCGATTGGTTTGCACGGCCTCGCGTGACCTTGCACGCAT
>CAKUKJ010000193.1 GCA_934662525.1 uncultured Coriobacteriales bacterium
AGCAGACGTTAGGCTGGTTCAGCACCTTGTTGCCGATATAGACGTCTATCCAGAGGCGGTCTGCTACCACTGCGAGCAGGCGGTCGAGAAGATGCTCAAGCAAATGTGGATGGACAATGGCATGATGCCTCGGCGAACTCATGACCTGTCCGACCTGCTTGGCGTTGCCTGCGAAAGAAATTGGATTACGGCAACAGGTGACGAACTTGCCGCAGCAAACTTTCTCAATGCCTATGCCACGAAGTTCAAATACATCAGGATGCGGGAATCTGAGCATGGTGAGGCGTTGGAGGCGGTAAGTTCCCTAAACGCGATTGCAGATATGCTCGATCGCAATGGATACAAAAATCTCGCTATTGAAACGCCGACCCATTTTATGCATGACGAGGAATCTGGCGGCATGTAGGGGAGGTGTTGCGGTCGCATTGTTTGACCCTTAATCAGACGGACGGCAACCCCCCTTATGGTGCGGTTCTTCTGGCTGAGTCTTCAAATCAAACGCAAAACAAAATAAATCAATCGACGTGCCGGAACGACAAGTTCCCATGTCGACATTTCGGCTACAATACCCCATATATGGTTCAATAGGGAGGATTCTGTCCCTAGTGCGTTTGGGCCAAGTCGAAATGTCTGTCGTCCGCGGGGACGCCCGCGAAAGGCCGATGGGGTGGGAGCATGAGCAAGGAAGTCAAGAACGAGGCGCTACGGCGCACGTCGGAGGCACCGCTGAGCCAGAAGGTTATGTCTGCGGCAATGTCAGCGCTGCTGGTCTTCTCCATGTGGCCTACGGGCGCGACCCGCGCCCTGGCCGAGGGGTTTGAGGGCGAGCCTGCCGAGGAGGCCGTCGAGACGGAGTATACGGCCGAGGATGAGGGCCAGGCTGTCTACGACGACGGCACCGATGCCCAGGCTGCTGCGGAGGCGCAGGCCCAGGCAGACGCGGCAGCCCAAGCCGAGGCCGAGCGCGTCGCGGCCGAGCAGGCCGCCGCCGAGGCGGAGGCCTCTCGTCAGGTCAACGTCGGGCTCGACTTTGCCAACGCCACCATCTACTACAACGGCCAGGCAATCTCCGCGCCGGCGACCTACGTCACGGTGCCCGTGCATGCCGCGTTCCAGTTCATCGTGGCACCGGTGGCCGGCTACGACCTCAAGTCTGTAAAGGCGCTGGTCAACGGTACTGAGACCGAACTCTATGCGGACGCGCAGGGAGTCTACACTATAGATGAAGCCACGCTCGACTCGAACGTTACCCTTAAGGTTGTAACCGAGCTGACGCCCCAGGCCGAACCCGCCCCGGCCGCCGAGGAAGTCACCGCCGAGACCGTCATCGAGAACGACTCCGTCGCCCCCGAGGTTGCGGTCGACGAGGAGCAGGCTGTCGAGGCTGACGAGCCCGCCTCCGAGGTGCCGGCCACCGATGAGGGCACGACCGATGAGGCTCAAGAGGCTGCGGCCGAATATGCAGCCCTTACAGACGACCCTGTTGTGGCGACCCAGGCCGCTGCGGACTCCATCGACATGGGTTCCTATGAACTCACTACGGGAAATTCCCAGCAGGTTTCCTTCGAGGGATACACTGGGTGCACCCACAAATGGACGTCGAGCGACGACTCGGTCGCTTCGACGGGGGGAAGTTGGGACGAGGGCGATGTCACCAGGGTTGAATTCAAGGCAAATTCTGCAGGAACAGCCACAATTACCGACACAATTACGCGTTGGTATCAGGATGAAAACTGGCAGTGGGTCGAGGCCCCTGTGGCCACCCTTACCTACACGGTGAACGTCGCTGATCCCTATGCGACCATCTCGGGTCCTTCCACCATCAAACTCGGCGACAGCGCCACCTTCACTGCCGATACGAATACGCAAATCGTTGCGTGGAAGATTGATGGCGAGGGCAAGGGCTGCGTCAGCCCCAACTATCTCTCAACGAACGACACCTCGTTCACCATGTCGTCCGATGCCGGCTGGAACTTTAACGGCGACACGACGACTGTTCAAATCAGCGCCGTGTATTCGTCGGGCTATTCCACCTACACCTCCGACCCGATCGACGTCACCATAACCAAGCGCTCCTTCTACGTGGGCGAGGCCCCCACGTTTGCAGATGATGAGGAGCATTACTGGGTGCCCAAGCTCTATGACTCCGACACGGACGAGGAAATCACCACGAGCGTTGAAGGCGCTTATACGATTGAGTATTACAAGGACGGGGAGTATCTGGGCAACCAGTACGACGTCAAGGCAAAGAGCGACACGGCCAAGCTGGCTGGGGATATCGCTCACAGCCTTTATGGGCCGGGCAAGTACACGGTCAAGGTGATTTCAAGCAACGGCTGGGCATATCTGCCCGGTGAGACGACGGTCGACGTTTCTAAGGACGCCGATCAAGACGAGAACGGCTATTCCGAGCAGCCGGCCTATTTCTATCTCGCAAATCCTGCTACCGGTGGCAACAGTAACGATTATACGAGTTGGTTGTATGCGGGCACGGGCGTCATTCTCGCCCCGGGCAATGCCGAAAAGGGCACGACCCTCGAGATTGGCGCCGGCACGATTGCCGCTGAGCCGACGTATTTTGCAGACAAGACAATCGAGCTCAACGGCAAGGTGTATTCCTACGATGCCGATGGCACGGGTGCGGACGGCACCTATTCGATTGCCTGGGATTCTATAAAGTGTGCGGTTCGTTCCTCGGATAGCCATACCTGGGGCGGCGAGTCCGGCCAGATGGAGTGGTTAACGCCGGAAGGCTCGCTTGACTGGCATGTCGACGGCCATGTGGTGCTGCACGACGTGTGGGATGAGGCCAGTCTCGCCATCTCCGGCGACGACACGGTCGAGCAGTTCAAGGACATCACGCTTACAACCAACGCAAACACGACCGTTACCTGGACGTCGAGCGACTCTTCCATCGCAACGATTGACGCCAACGGCAAAGTGATGGGCGTCAAAGAGGGCACGGTCACCATCACGGCGACCACGGTGACTTCGGACGGCAAGACGCTGACCGCCACTCACGATGTGACGGTCACGAAGTCGTCCACCGGCACGGACGAGGCGTATCTCTTCTTTCAGAACAGCCCCACCGCCGATCCCGATTCGGGCGGCACTGCCGAGTGGTTGCCGAGCGGCGGTGCGAACGATGCAAATCTCAAGGTTCAGCTCAACCTTGAGGGCATAACCATCAATAAGGGTCAGATCAACTACGACAACGTGGCGAACCGCATTGTGAGCTGGCCCGATGGCAGCACGGGCTCCAGCTGGGTTCTGCCGAAGGACGGTGCCTACAGCAAGTATTGGAACGCCATATTCAAGGCTTGGCAGAGCACGCTTTCTGCTGAGCAAGGCACGCAGATTGCCGAGGCAGACGTGGAGGAGATTGTCCTTCACCCCTACAAGATGTCTCATCCCAACTCCTATCACCTCGATTGCAAGGTCGAGGTTAAGTGCACCAAGGCCGTTAACGCCATCTTCTATCTGCAAGACGTCTCTTCGAGCGGCTATGCCCAGTACGACGCCGCGACGTACAAGCTGACCGACGGCGTCGCTCAGGTCGCCGCCCCCTCCACCAACCCCGATGCCGAGAAGACCGTCGATGGCGTCAAGTACAAGTTCCTGGGCTGGTACTCTGACCAGGCCTGCACGCAGGCAGTGTCGTTCCCCCAGACTGTGAACTCGAATGCGAGCTATTACGGCAAATATGTGGCGTGCGACCAGTCTATTCAGGTCAATTACTACCTCGAGAGCACACAAACTCCCGTTGCGCCTTCTGTGACTCTGTCCGGCTACATGAAGGGCACGACGGTTACGCAGAGCCCGGCAAGCGTCGAGGGCTACACGGCGGTTTCTGATGAGGCCAAGAGCGGCGTCGTGGGTACTGACGCATCGATTGATTTTGAGTACAGCAAAGACATCGATCCTGAGCTGTCCGTCGACGGTCCGACCGAGGTCGAGCAGTTCAGTACCATCAACCTGACGGCCACGTTGACCCCCGCTTCGAGCAACGGCACGTATGCGTGGTCCTCCAACAACGAGGGCATTCTCACCGTCGATCAGGACGGCACGGTCACCGGCGTCTCGCAGGGCACCGCAACGGTCACCGTCATATGGACGAGTGCCGACAGGAAGACGACCCTTACGGCCACGCATGATGTCACGGTCACACAGACCACTGCTGCGAGCGAAAACGGTAAGAACATCAAGTTCTATTACCTCAACGATCCCGACGGCGACCTCGACGGCATCAAGAACTTCAACGATTGGCAGTCTATCGGCACAGGTTCGGCGAACCTCACCGGGCTTAACGTTCCCGATGGCAACGACAACGGAAAGAATCCGATTTATGACCTCGAGGGCCGCATCGTTTCTTGGCCGAGCAGCTCTTATCCCAATATCCAGCGTGGTTCCGATGACTGGAACAAGATCTTTACCAACTACAAGAAGATTATCGAAGACCGCCTACCCGGCGTCAACGTGACCAGCGACGATGTCCGCTCCATCACGCTCGTGCCGTACAAGCTCACGAGCAACAACGACGGCATCCATGTGGACTGTCGCGTGGTCATCGAGTGCAACGACGTCTATACCGTTACCTATTATGTGCAGGATCCGACCGCCTCTGCCCCCGGTTATCAGGTTGTTGCCTCCAAGGCCGGTATTCGCGAGGGTCAGACCACGAGCATTTCCGACTTCGGCAAGAGCTTCCCGCAGACTAAGACGATCGACGGCGTCGAGTACACCTTCTCAGGCTGGTTCCTCGACTCCACCCTCACTCAGTCCGCCGAGATGCCCTATACCGTCGGGTCGAGCAACGTGACGTTCTACGCCAAGTACACTGCAGGGCGCCAGGTCCTGTACAACCTCAACGGTGGCTCGTGGAACAACGGTGCAGCTTCCTCGTACAAGGTCGAAGAGGGCCAGACCCACACGGTTCTCGGCGAGCCCACGCGCGAGGGCTATGACTTCATAGGCTGGACGGTCGAGGGTCTCGGCGACAAGACCGCGATTTCTAGCGGCGAAACGTTCACCATGCCCGACAACAACGTGACCATCACGGCAAACTGGAAGCAGAAGTCCGCCTCGGTCACCGTCAACTATTACTGGGGCAACGAGGGCGATGCCTCAGCGGAGTTGCTTGGCTCCCAATCCTTGGGGGATGACTTCAAGGTCGGCGATGTCGTCCAGGCATCCGTTTATGCCAAGAATTTCACGGGCTATTCGCTTAAGCCCAACCAGAAGACCGCCCACTTGATCACCAAGGCAGGCGAGAACGTCGTCAACGTCTATTACTACAAGAACGTGACGCTTACGGCGAATTCGAGCACCACGACATACGACGGCACTGAGCAGAGCGTGGAGGAGGGCTATAC
>CAKUKJ010000194.1 GCA_934662525.1 uncultured Coriobacteriales bacterium
GGGTTCAGGTTCCCAGACTCAGCCGCACATGTTCGGATGAGTTAGAGAACTGTTCGGATGAACTTGCAAATCAAGGTCTTCTATTCGGCGACAATCACCACAGCCGATGGGAACATACTATCTGTCTCTTAGACGTTGTAACGGAGGCGCGAATGGCAAAAAACGTATCCATGCCTCGTCGTGCTCTTGTTGGGATAGGCGCTGCTACGTCGCTTGCTATATTCTCCCTTTTTGCTCGCGGGTCGGCTGTTCGCGCATCAACGATTACTTCTTGGGATTATTCGATGAATGCAGGCTTATCCCATGAAGCCATCGGTGAACGCTTTGACTATATCGAACAGAAGTATGCGGTAGGAGAGCCTCTTTCTGATGAAGATGCCGATTTCGTACTGCGGCATGCAAGGCCGGCACCTACGAGCTTATGCACAATTCAAAGCAACATTGTTGGAGAAAATGACGACTCTGGATATCAACTAAGTGGGTCTGCACGGTTCGAATATCTTGGTAATTTTGTTTACCATAGCCAGGCTACCCTACAAGTGGGCTCTTCAGAACATGTTGCCCAGAGTATATCCATTCGAACGACTCATGCTATCTTTGGATACGCGTTTCCATTCAGCGATACCTCCTTCAGCATGATTGGACGGTTCGAACATAATGAGTCTTCTCAAGAGGATTGCTGGTTCACGGTCGAAACGTCGGACGACCTGACTGGAGTCGCAGTTGCTTCATGGCAGAGCTCTCAAGCGATTGTGACGACGGATGCGGGCCGGGAACTTTTGCTTAAGGGAGCATATCGCTCCGATGGGACATAGAGGTCCTGGTTTAACTGAACAATGCACTGAGAAAAGCGGGGCCATCGGAATCGTTGCCGATGGCCCCGCTTGTTGTTGGAGTGTCCGGAATAGGATTCTGCAGCGTTTATCCGTCCAAGTCGACGTCCTCAACCTCGATGGATTCGATGAGGTCGAGCAGCTCGTGGCGCGAGTGGACGTTGAGCTTCTTGTACACGTGGTTGATGTGGGTCTTCGTGGTGCCCTCGGAGATGACGAGCTCCTCCATGATGTGGTTCATCGAGCGGCCCTTGGCGAGCAGGTAGAGCACTTCCGTCTCGCGGGCCGACAACAGGAAGGTCTGCGCCACCGCGTCGCAACGGCGCATGAAGCGGCCCTTCATGCGGGCGTGCGGTTGGGTGCCGGCCGCTTCCTCGCTCGCCGCCATGGCGGCGGCTTCGTCGGGGGTCTGGAGGCCCTCGACGCCCTCCTGGTCGTCGTCGGGAATCGTTACCGAACGCAGAGGCGTGTTGTAGGTGGAGTGGGTGAGGTTGGGGGCGGGCCGGGCCGGCATGAAGCCGATGGCCATGACGAGGCATGCGACGCCCAGCACGATGGTCCCCACAGGCGTGCCGAGCAGCCCCGCATGCACGAACGCCCCGCCGAGCAAGACGCCCAGCGCCAGGCTTGCCAGGCCCATGCCGAAGACCGAGGCGCTCCTCAGCAGGTACTCGAGGCTTGCCCCTCCCATGAATGACCAGGTGAGCGCAAGCATGGGACACAGAATCATCGCCGAGCCGCCGTCGAAGGCCGGCACGCTGGCGATGTTGGACGACACGCATACCGAGCCCATGAGGCAGATGAGCGGGATGAGGAAGCTGAAGAACTGGGCGAACGGCCATCCGAAACTGCGCACGCCGTATACCGCGAAGCATATGATGACGTAGGCCACGAGGATATAGACGAGCAAGGTCACGTCGCTGAGGATGCCGGGCGCCGGTATCGCGGCCGCGAAATGCTCGGACTGGGCAAAAAACATGCGCAGTATGGCCCCGGTGCACACAAGCGGCATGGCAACCTTGGCCAGAAAGAGCCTCAGCTCGCCGGGGCGTTCGCTGAACGTCTTGAAGTGGGCGTAGTCGCCGATGGCGGGGGCGTTCTTGAGAAGCACGAGCAGAAGGGGTGTGTTGAGGGCGAGGAGTCCCGCGCACAGGGCGTAGTTCCACGGGCTCGAGAGGCGCACCATCACGACGGCCTCGAGCAGGACGGCTCCGGCGGCACCTCCGAAGGAGCGCTTTACGATGTCGGGGATGTAGGTGCGTGTGAACAGGTGGGCAAGGAACAGCAGGATGCAGGTGAGCCCCACGCCGAGCACCGCGCCGATGAGCACAAGAAGCACCTCGTTGGCCATGCCGCCCGCCTGCAGGAGGGGGATGGAAGCCACGACGGCGGCGCATATGAGCGACCAGGTGACGGCGCATGAGGGCTTGCGGAAATACTCGTAGGACGCAGGCGTTCTATACGAGACGACGCCTGCGAACACAAGCATCGCCAAAAACAGCGGGATGGACACCATGTGCGCGGCCTCGGGCGCGAACGCGGCGGCGTCTGCATGGAACACGCTGAACGGCACCTGCAGCACGATGCCGAAGGAGGCGGCGAGCGCCGCCGACAGGCCAGGCTCCGAATGCCTCTCGTTGACCCCCAGCGCCTGCGTGATCTCGCGCGTCCATTGCGACATGCATGTCCCCCTCGTTGTCCCCTTCGTCTCCAGGGGCCATTATACGCAAGCGGCTCAACTTATATGTAGCGCACAACGGGTGTTTTGGCGGCGATCGACGGCGTTGCCGGGAGCCCGCCTGTATGGGGCATCGGGCTCGAATCGGGGCACAAACGGGGCCCAAAGGCCGACATGGCTGGCCGCATGGGGCCAAGGCGTGTCAAAATACCTGGTAAATGCCTCATCATCTGACATTCATGATTCTATGGGAGACCTCTCATCCATCATCGCGGGCCTCAAGAATCGACCACAGGTCTTGACTAGTCCGTGCCCTCAGCGCGCAAAGATGCAGCCGTTGCCAAGGTGTGCGAAGCTGCGGGGGACGCCCCGCATGCGTCGGCAGGGGAGCGCCCGTCCGGAAAGGCGAAGCCCCCGAGTCACCCGATGCCTGCCGAGCACAGGGCAATGAGCGTGCCTAAATGGGTGCGCCCGATGCGTCTATCCATCACTATGGAGGGAGAACGTATGGCTAAGCTCACCATGAGCCGCCGTAACTTCGTCAAGGCAACCGCCATCACCGCGGCTGCTTGCGCTCTCGCTTCCTCGACCACCAAGCCGCTGCAGGCTCTGGCCGAGGGTGTCGACGAGACCGCCGGCGAGGTCAAGCGCGTCCGTTCCTGCTGCCGTGCATGCGGCAAGATCGAGTGCGGCGTCTGGGTCACCGTCAAGGACGGCAAGGCCGTCAAGATCGAGGGCGACGACCAGTCCAACCACTCCCGCGGCCACAGCTGCTCCAAGAGCCAGGCCTCGCTGCAAGCCTGCTACCACCCCGACCGCCTGCGCTACCCCGTCAAGCGCACCAACCCCAAGGGCGAGGACGATCCCGGCTGGGTCCGCATCACGCTTCCCGAGGCGTTCGAGCTGGCAGGCAAGGGCCTGGGCGAGTGCGTCGACAAGTACGGCGGACAGTCCATCTTCGTCATGTGCGGCACTTCCCGCGTTTGGTCGCTCGGCCCTTACCAGGGCATGAAGCAGCTCTTCGGCACGCCTAACGCCCACCTGGCCTACCAGGTCTGCAAGGGCCCGCGCCACTTCGGCGGCATCATGACCGACGAGATGGGCTCGCCTTGGATGGAGGTCGAGCAGGAGCCGAAGGTCTACGTCCAGTGGGGCACCGAGACCGCAATCTCCAACTACGACACCAACAACCGCGGCATCAACGACGTCATGGCGCATGCCGAGCACCACATCCTCGTCGACCCGCGCATCTGCCCCTCCGGCAAGGAGGCCGACATCTGGCTGCCCCTGCGCCCCGGCACCGACGGCGCCCTGGGCCTGTGCTGGCTCAACTGGATCATCGAGAACGAGGCCTACGACGACACCATGGTGCGCCGCTGGTCCAACGCCCCGTTCCTCGTGGTTGAGGACAAGCCGTGGCTGACCGAGGGCTGGCTCGTCGAGGGTAACGGCGGCATCGACATGAAGACCCGCCTGCTCACCGAGGCCGACATCAAGGAAGACGGCAAGTACCAGCGCTTCATGGTGTGGGACGAGGCCAACGAGCGCCTGACCTACTGGGACGCCGAGCTTGGCAAGTGGGAGGGCGAGGAGCACGTCGTTCCTACCACCGGCCGCTGGATCGAGTCCCCGACCGGCCTGAACGGCCGCTGCTTCCTGCCCGATGAGTCCTCCTTCGCCGACCCGGCCACCGAGCCGGAGCGCTTCCCCGAGGGCTCCGAGGAGTGCAACCCCGAGGGCCTGCCCAAGCAGCCGGCGCTCTTCCCCGGCGAGATCGAGGTCGAGCTCAAGGACGGCAACACCTACAAGTGCCGCACCGTGTGGGATAACCTCCACGACCTCTCCAGCCAGTACAGCCTGGAGGCCACCGAGGAGATCACCGGCGTCAAGGCCGACGACATCGAGAAGGCCGTCAAGACCTGGACGACCCGCATCGACCCCGACTTCGGCAACGGCGGCATCCACTTCCAGCTTGCCCCCGACCAGAACGGCACCGGCGTTCAGAACACCCGTATCCTGCAGATCCTGTCCGAGATCACGGGCAACGCCGACGAGCCTGCCGGCAACCGCGGCTCCTCCAAGTCGCAGTTCGACGGCAACCCCGGCCGCTCCAACATGCAGGTCGGCACGCCTTACGGCGACGAGGCCAAGGTCTGGGACGGCCGCGACCTCGACTTCGACGGCGTCAAGAGCTGGATGAAGGACTACATCAAGCATCAGCAGGACGCAAACTCCCCGCTGACCGAGCTCTACGGCACCGAGGAGCCCACCAACGACGAGCTCACCGTCATCGCCAAGCGCATCGGCGGCGCCTTCCGCACCTCCCAGGCCTGGCCTAACCCCAAGACGGTCTTCGAGCGCAACGCCGGCGAGGTCGACGCCGAGCGCTACCCGCTGAACCGCTACTGGGCCCGTTGGGTCGACGCCGGCACCGTGTGGGACGCCTGCTGCAACGACCGCGACGACATCCCCTATGCCCTCCACGGCGGCGTGTGCCAGTCCGGCGACATCATGAACATGTCCAACATCAATCGTGCCTGGGAGGGCATGACCAAGCTGGACTTCTTCGTCGACATCAACCTGTGGTTCTGCCCGAACAACGGCAACGCCGACGTCATCTTCCCCTGCTGGCACTGGCTCGAGTGCGACACCACCCGCGTCTCCCAGGGTGCAGGCGGCGTCTTCGGCTGCGGCCAGGCTGCCATCAAGGCCCCCGGCGAGGCCATCTACGACCCCGACTGGAACTGCGGCATGTACCGCGCCATGGGCGTGCCGTGGAACACGCGCGACCTCGAGGCCGCTCCCTCCACCGAGGACTACATCACGACCGTGGCGGCCGGCT
>CAKUKJ010000195.1 GCA_934662525.1 uncultured Coriobacteriales bacterium
CACCATGGGGCATAATAACTTCTTTACATAGGCTTGAAAATGGTTTCAGCTGCAAAAATGGCGCATGTGGCTGCATTTTCGCCCTATTGGGCGTGGTCGGCTGGCATGGTTTTGTGCAGGAGACGGGAAAGGGCGCGCGCGATGGAGCTTTTGGCCCCGGCGGGTGGAAAAGAGCAACTTGAGTATGCGATTCGCTTTGGTGCTGACGCGGTCTATCTTGCCTGCGAGCAGTTTGGCATGCGCCGGCGTGCGTCAAACTTCAAGGTGGCCGACCTGAGCTGGGTATGCTCCTACGCCCATGAGCGGGGTGTGGCCGTGCATGTGGCGTGCAACACGGTGATGCACGAGGGCGACCTGCGCGAGCTGCCCGCCTATTTCACGGCAGCGCAAGAGGTGGGGGTGGACGCGCTCATCATCTCCGACATGGGGGCGTTTGCCCTGGCCCGGCGCTATGCTCCCGAGGTGGCGCTGCATGTGAGCACCCAGGCGAGCGTGTGCAACTCCGCCGCGGCCCTGGCCTGGCACGAGCTGGGCGCGGGTCGCGTGGTGTGCGCCCGTGAGATGTCGCTGGCCGACATCGCCGCCATGCATGCGGAGCTGCCTGCCTCGCTCGAGCTTGAGGTGTTCGCTCACGGTAGCATGTGCATGTCGTACTCGGGCCGCTGCATCATCTCCGACTTTTTGAACGGCCGTGCTGCCAACGGGGGCCACTGCACGCAGCCGTGCCGCTGGGAATGGAAGCTTGAGGAACCATCCCGGCCCGGCGAGACGTTTGAGGCGGAGGAAGACGGCCGGGCGACCTACCTGTTCAGCTCGCGTGACCTCAACATGCTGGCGCACTTGGGCGAGCTTGAGGCTGCCGGCGTGAACTCCATCAAGCTGGAGGGGCGCGGGCGTGGGGCGTTCTACGCGGCGACCGTGACGGGGGCTTACCGTCGCGTGCTCGACGGGGAGGATCCGGCAAGCGTTGCTCGCGAGCTTGAGACCGTCTCACATCACCCTTACGGCACCGGCTTCTTCTTCGGCCCGGCGCACCAGGCTCCCTACCTGCGTCAGTCGCAGTCCGAGTGGATGTGGGTCGCCGAGGTGCTGGCGTGCGAGCGGGTGAGCGAGACTGAGGCGCCGGCCGCTGAGGCGCCTGCGTGTGAGGGTGCGGGCGACGCCTGGCGGCAAGGTAGCGAGGTGCTGGATGATGCGGCGGGTCTGGCTGAGGCTGCGACTGGCAATGCGGCGGGCTCGGATGCCGTCGTGCCTGCCTACCAGGTGACCTTCCGCGCCCGCAACCGCTTCGATTGCGCAAGCGAGCTCGAGGTCCTCTCGCCGGGCCGCCCCAGCGAGCCGCTCCGTGTGCACGACCTGTGCTGGCTGCCCGCCGGTGGGGAGGCCTCCGAGCAACCCGTCCCTGTCGGCGCCGTCACCCGCCAGATGGAGACCTACCGCATGACGTGCGACCGCCCCCTGCGTTCCCACGACATCATCCGCTCCCGTCGCAAACCCTCCGAGATGCCGCCGGAGTAGGGCAGGGCGATACAGGTCGGTCAGTCCCTGCCCAGCAACCAGTCGAGCGCGTAGACCCGTCGTATGCCGTCATAGGACTGCTCGCGGGCGTCGTCAAGTGTGAGAAGGGTCTTGGGGTAATTGTCTCGAATGTTCTCGAATGACGACAACTCCCGCCGCAGTGTCTCTTCGCTTGCCGTCGTCTCGCTGACCTGCCAATACTTAACGCCTGACGGGCCGTTGGTCACAAAGTCAATCTCACCTGTGACGCCCTGGCCCACGTAGACGTTCTTCTCGCGCCGCAGCAGCTCGAGATACACAATGTTCTCCAGAATACGGCCCGTGTCGCGCATGCTGTTCGAGCAGAGAATCCTGCGCAGGCCCATGTCGACGGCATAGTACTTCTTTTCCTGCTTCATGATGCGTTTGCCGCGCACATCGTATCGTTCGGCGGGATATATGAGGAAGGCAGCCTTGAGCGCCTCGAGATAGCGCGCGACTGTGGGAGCCGACACCGAGTTGCCCGCCGCCGTCATGGCTTTCGCTATAGACGAGGGGCTGGAGAGGTTGCCCACGTTGTCGTAAAGGAACGCGCAGAGCTGGCGCAGTGCCGGTGCGCTGCTCCCGGTGCGCTGCGCCACGTCTTTTACGAGGATGGTATTCAAGATGCCGTCGAGGTAATCGAACGCGAGGGTGTCATCGCCTCCGAGCATCGTGAGCGCAGGGAACGTTCCGTCGTATAGGAAGTCGGACCACAGCCGAGTCATGCTTGCCTCGCCTTCGTGTGCGGCGGCATACTCGGCAAACGAGAACGGCAGCATCCTGATTTCGACATACCTTCCCGACAGCAAGGTGGCAAGCGTTCCGCTCAGCAGGCATGCGTTTGAACCGGTTATATACAAATCGATGTTGCGGCGTACCTGCAAGCTGTCGATTGCTTTTTGAAAATTGGGGACGTTTTGTACCTCGTCAAGCAGCACGTAGTGCATCGAGCCGTCGCTGCAACGCGAGAGTACTGCGTCGTGCAGGGCATGGTATTCCAGCAGGGGCTCGTTTTCCAACAGCTCAAGGTTGATGTGAACGATTCGTCTCGGGTCTACGCCTTCCGATTGAAGCCGGGCCTTCCATTGCTCCATGAGCGTGGACTTACCGCAGCGCCGCACGCCCGTGATGACCTTGATGACATCCTTGTCCCTCCAACGCTGGAGGTTGGAAAGATACCGGCCACGTTCAATCATAGACAACTCCTCATGGCTGTCAGCAAAACTAAAATCAATTTTTAACTTAGCATGCATATCTAGAAAAACTAAAGCCATTTTTTAATATGTAAAAAACTGGCACGAAATGAAATCGGTTGTATTTCTGACCCTTACCCATGAGCGAGTCCGAGGAATTGCAGACATCTCAACTCCAGTACCAGCAGCCGACCTATCAGCCTCAACCTCCACATTATCAGCAAGTGCCGCAGCAGCCTGTTTGTTGGGAATGTTGTTGCGGGCATGGTTTTAGGGATTATCGGGTCTGATGGAGCGGCGGGTTTCGACGCTGTGACCGATGTTCTTGCGAGCACTGGGCTTGCCGGCGTTGTTGTGCTTCCGCTCATATGCATTCTTGATATTGCCTCAATTGTCCTGCTTATAATGGCAGTGGCCAAACTTTGCAGGGGCGATGTCGATTTGACGGCTCGCATCATCTTTGCAGATTACTTGTTGCTTTCAATCATATTTCTATTGATTGGTGTGCTGGCTGGTTTGTGTATGCCGAGTACCGCATGGCAATTGGGGTCGGTGATGCTCTTATCTGGACACCCCTTATTGTCTGCGCCGCCGCTGCAGTGTTGCTTGGGCGTCGTCTTCTTTGCCAGACTGAGTGATTGAAGTTTGGGAATCAAAAATCTTTCGGACATCTCTTCATCCAAAACAGGGTGTAAACTTCACCTCAAATAAGGTGCATTTTTCATTTGCGGGGTAGGGATAAGGCCATTTGGGCAGGTCATCGCTACTGCATGCTTGACGGCTTGATGAGGAGCTTTTCGATGTGCGAACAGCCTAAGAATCTGCTTGCTGATATTCGGAGCCGAGGCGAGTTCCGCGCGTGGCTTTCTGCCCATTGCGCAACCGAGTCGGTGTGTCACCTGCGCCTTAAGCGGGGCAAGCCCGTGGATGACGCAACGTTTTGGTATCTTGATGCCGTTGAGGAGGCGCTGTGCTTCGGATGGATCGATTCTACGATACGCAGTGTGGACGGCGTGGCATGGCAGCGCTTCTCGCCTCGCAAGCCCAAAAGCCCCTGGACCGAGCTGAACAAGGAGCGCGTCCGCAGGCTTGAGAAACTCGGACTTATGACCGACGCGGGCCGCAAAGTGCTGCCGCCCATGGGCCCAAGAAGCTTTCATGTTGACCCCGATGTTGAGCGAGCGCTAAAGAATGCACGTTGCTGGACGAAGTTCAAGCAGTTTCCACCACTCTACCAGCGAATTCGCGCCTATAACACCGCGTTTCACAAACATCGGCCCGAGGTGTACGAGCGCAACCTGAAAAACCTCATCGCTCACACCAAGAGAGGTGAGATGTACGGCGAATGGAACGACTACGGGAGGCTTCTCGACTATTGAGCGCGTGAGGCCGTCGTTAAGCCTGCTGTATACGAGATGCCCCGCGTGTCGAGGGTTGTCGGGCACGCGGGGCATTCTGCTGGGCTAGGTTCTCTTGTGGGGTCCTACAGGGTAGCGGGCAGCTTGACCTCGTAGGCCCAGGCAGTGTCGGCTGCTTTGTCCACGAGGACGACATAGCTTCCGTTGTGGGCGGAAATCACCTGGTCAAACGCGCGGCCAAAGAGGTCGGTACCGTCGGCGTCGAGCAGGTGCAGCGTTCCGTCCGCATCCGCTGCGGTATAGAGCGCGCCGTTTGTGCCCGTTACTTCCGTGGCGTTGTCGGGGAGAACGTCGGATGTCGTCTGGTCGGCAGGCGTTTCAGCCGTGTTGACGGTGGTCTGGTCGTCTGTGACGACGGGGGACGTCTGCGCATCGACGACGGCGGGCAGGGTCACTGCGGCCTGGGAGTCATTTGCTGCAGGCTCGGCGCCTGTCGTTTGAGCACCCTCAGCCGTCGTGGGTTCGGCGGTGCTTTCCTGGCCCTGAGGCTGGGCGGTCGGTTCGCTGGCCGGGCTGGTCGCATCGGGCGTTGCTGTGTCGCTGGGCGTTTCAGTGCTTACGTACGAGAAGTCATTGACGTCTGCGGGGGCCGCTCCCTCGACGGGCTCGAAGTTCTTGTCGTATGCGGTCACTGCGCCGCTTGCGGCTGCCACGTTGAGGTAGTCGCCGTCGGCTTTTGCATTGGCAAGCAGGTCGGAAGTCGTTGTGGCGACGGGCGTCGTGGTGCTGCCGGGCAAATAGTAGACGTCCACGGTGTTGGAGAACTCATCTGTCCCGTTCGTGACGCCGTACACCCAGTCGTTGCTGACGACGTGGACCTCATCGTAGGCACCGCTGAGCAGAGAGCTGCCGTCCACCATGTCGGTGAGTGCCTGCTTGCCGTTGTCTTCCGAGACGATGAGGGTTGTGCCATCTGCGAGCTGCGATGCGTGTGCGGAGTTGACTGCGACGAGCGTGACGTTGGCGCTATCGATGGGCACGGGGGCGTCTGCCAGGGCGGGTTGGTCTGCGCCGGCCGCGTCGTCCCCGGCGGTCGCCCCATCAGGGGTCGCTGTACCGGAGGGCTGTTCGGTGCTAGAGCCATTGGCGGCCTGGTCACCCGAGGTCCCGTTTGCGCCTTGGCCGCTGGCGTCGCCGCTCTCGTCCCAGTTCAAACCACCGAATGGGTCGTCGGGGTTGGTTGTTGCGTCCGTGCCGGCACC